>DASWYG010000266.1:0-12116 GCA_036405075.1 Bacteroidia bacterium
TCTGTTGATGAATCTAATTTTAGGACTAAAAAATTTGTTTTCGTAATTGAGGTGAAAGTCCCAATACCTGAATTTTCCGGGAATGGCCGCAATAAAAGCAGCAAGTTGATTCTCGGTGATCTTTGTTTTTGAAAACAGTCCAAGCTGTTGGCAGAAATATGGTTGATACAAGAATTTTAATCCGAATTTGCTTCCCCAAACCAAAGGGAAAACGGCATCATAATCCCCTTCAATCAAGGCATCCCATTTTTGACCAGCCATTGAATCTAAAAAAAACTTGTAGCCATACACCATTCCATTGTAACTTTTATCAATGGCAGCATCCCATTTAATGGCATCAATCTCCTTGTGCTTAAAGTATTTTATCTTATTCACTTATCCAATTTCTAAATACATATTGCCAATTTTCCCAGCCTCTGTGATTGCTGAGAGATTCATTATGGAAGACAAACACAAAAGGCACGTCTAAAGTTTTAAGTTTTTCTTTTATTTTGATCACATGGGCTACAGTTTGTTCGGGATTCAATTTAAGGAATTGTTTAAATGCCACATCCATGCAGCAAAAAGGCACAATTTTAAGTGTTGTGGAACAGTTTTTTTCAAGATCGAACCAAAAGAAAGGACATGCAGTTCCGGCTCTGAAACCGGGTACTTCTGAGTATCCCATAGAATGATCTTCTTGAAAATGATGCTCAATTAATATTCTGTACGAATGGGGCAATTCGAATCGAAGGAAATGTTGTCTTGAAGAAGTGATTTTTGATTCAATGGCATTTTCCAGTCTCAATTTTTCAAGTAGAACAGTTGAGGATGATTTGAAACTTTTGTATCCGGGATGAAGCCCAATTGTATGACTCGAATTGAAAAGTTTTTTAAGAATGGCTTTGAATCCCGGGTGTTTGACATCTATGTTTTTATCGTATGGTCCGTAATCACTCACTTGAACAAAATACCTCATTTTTCTATTCCCTAGAATTTCTTCTTGCAATTTAAAATTGTCATTGGGGTCAGGATTTCCCAAAAGGATGACCGATAGCCTGGATTGTATTTCTTTAAAGTTAAATTTTAGTAAATTTTGAGCCATGGCGCCAATATTTCTAAAGACCGATCGGCCTGAATAAGCATAAACAGAATCGATGTCCATAGTGGGTTGCACTTCATATTTGAAATGAGTGGATACTTCAATTTGAATGCGGCTTTGGATGAATTGAGCAATCTTATTGACCCATTGGTCTATGAATGGAATTTCCAATAAATTGGCTTTAGAGATACAGGATGATTTCCAGGTAAAACGACCGTGTTCATCTTTCTCGTTTTCCAAATACTCTTCATATCTTGAAAGGTGAAAGAACATGGCGGAAAAAACATCAAATGTTTGATCGTTCAGATCCGGTTCTTGATCAGTGTATTTCAGAAAATTTGTGTTTTGTGGGAATATTCTGTCTTGGTTCAACAAACCGGATGGGATGATGTTCCAGGCATTTGGAAGCACTGAATCGCTATAATTGATGAGCAGTTGAGATTTATTTTCAATCTCAGGAAGTTCAGAAATTATGGCATAATCGACTGAGAGCCTGTTCTTGAACAGGTAATCGAGTATATAATCGAGGCGCGGGGTTTTTATGGATGAATGGAATAGAACCAAAACTTTGTATATCTTTGCCTTTTTTTTGGCAAATTAACTATAAATTTAATGAAAGTTGCACTAATTACAGGAATAACGGGACAAGACGGCGCATATCTTGCCGAATTCCTATTGAAAAAAGGTTACATGGTTCATGGACTGAAAAGAAGGAGTTCTCTGTTCAACACAGATAGAATCGACCATTTGTATCAGGATCCACACGTACCAAATGCCAATTTCAAATTACACTACGGTGATTTAACCGATAGTACGAATCTGATCAGAATCATACAAGAGACTCAGCCTGACGAGATCTATAACTTAGCAGCACAGAGTCACGTTCATGTGAGTTTTGAAACTCCTGAATATACTGCAAATGCCGATGGTATTGGAACTTTGAGGTTATTGGAAGCCATTAAAATCTGTGGATTGATTGAGAAAACAAGAATCTATCAGGCATCTACTTCAGAACTTTACGGTTTGGTTCAAGAAGTTCCTCAATCTGAAAAAACACCATTTTACCCGCGTTCACCTTATGCTGTTGCTAAAATGTATGCATATTGGATAACAGTCAATTACAGAGAAGCATACAACATTTATGCTTGCAATGGCATATTGTTCAATCACGAATCGCCGATTAGAGGTGAAACTTTTGTAACAAGAAAGATCACAAGAGCGGCTTCAAAAATAGCTTTAGGTTTGCAAGAGAAATTGTATTTGGGCAACCTCAACAGTCAAAGAGACTGGGGTCATGCTAAAGATTATGTAGAGGCAATGTATTTGATCTTGCAACAGCAAAAAGCAGAAGATTATGTGATAGCCACCGGAGTGACCACAGAAATCAGAGAATTTGCAAGAATGGCATTTGGATACTTAGGCTTAGAATTGACCTTTGAAGGTAAGGATGCAAATGAAAAAGGTATTATCTCAGGTATTGATAAGGTAAGAGCTGAAGAGCTTAAATTGAACTTGAGCGCACTACCGGTAGGTAAAGAAGTCATCAATGTGGATCCAAAATACTTCAGACCTACAGAGGTTGATTTGTTGATTGGAGATGCTACAAAATCAAGAGAGAAATTGGGCTGGGTACCTAAGCACAATTTGAATGATCTGGTAAACGATATGATGCAAAGTGATTTGCATTTGATGAAGAAAGACGAGTACCTTAAGGAAGGCGGATTCAGAACCTTAAGTTATTTTGAATAAAGACTATTGATAGAAAGCCCCGCAATTGCGGGGCTTTTTTGTTTTATACTGGTTATTGCGTAGACTGACCAATTCATTAAAAAATATCATAAGTATTCGCTATTTTTGCAACACTAAAATACATGCACACAAGTTCAAAAATTTACGTTGCCGGACACCGAGGAATGGTTGGCAGTGCGGTACACAGAGCACTCGAAAAAGCCGGATATACCAACATTGTTACGAGAACATCGAAAGAGCTTGATTTAAGGGATCAGAGGTCGGTTGCAGATTTCTTTGCATCTGAGAAACCTGAGTATGTATTTTTAGCGGCAGCCAGAGTTGGTGGTATTGTGGCGAATAATACTTTTAGAGCCGAGTTCATCCATGACAACTTATGTATTCAAAATAACATCATCCATCAATCTTATTTGACCGGGGTTAAAAAATTGATGTTTTTCGGCAGCAGTTGTATTTATCCAAAACTTGCACCTCAGCCACTAAAAGAAGAATATTTATTGACCGGATTACTGGAGAGTACCAATGAACCTTATGCGATTGCAAAAATTGCGGGGATTAAAACAGTTGAAGCTTACAGAGACCAGTACGGTTGTAATTTTATAAGTGTAATGCCTACCAATCTTTATGGCATGAATGACAATTATCACCCTCAAAATTCGCATGTTTTACCGGCATTGATCAGAAAGTTTCACGAGGCCAAGGTGAATGGTTCTAAATATGTTGAGGTTTGGGGTACCGGTTCGCCATTAAGAGAATTTTTATTTGCAGATGATTTGGCAGATGCAGCCTTGTATTTGATGAACAATTACGATGGAAAGCAATTTGTGAACATCGGCAGTAATTCTGATTTGAGCATCAAGGATCTGGCTTTATTGATAAAAGAGATCATTGGTTTTGAAGGAGAACTTAAATTTGACACTTCCAAACCGGATGGTACACCGAGAAAATTAATGGATTCGTCGTATCTGCACAGCCTAGGATGGATGCATAAAATCAATTTGAGAGAAGGTATAAGCCTTGCCTATGCAGACTTCTTAAGTAAACACACAGACTAAAAAGTGCAATAAAATTTGCACTATTTTTGTTTCACCCATACATATATGAAAAAAATCTTGAAAGTAACAGGCATCGTTTTGCTTGTTTTGATCATTCTTTTGATAACAGCACCGTTTCTGTTTAAAGGAAAAATCATTCGCATGGCCAAAGAAGAGGCAAATAAAAGCCTTAATGCCAAAGTCGATTTTTCGGATGATATTGGCATCAGCATATTTAAAAGTTTTCCAAAACTGACTTTGACCATGAAGTCTGTAACCATTGTGGGTATAGACACGTTTAAAAATGACACCCTGGTAAATTTACCGGAAGTAATGGTATCGCTCAATGTCATGAGTGTCATCAAAGGTGAAAAAATGGAGATCAACCGCATAAAATTGGAAAAGCCACGAATTCATCTTTTGGTACTTGAAAATGGCAAAGCCAATTGGGACATTTCAAAACCCGATTCAGCTGCTGCAGATACAACTCCATCTAGTTTCAAAATGGCCTTGGATAAACTAGAAATCAATGATGGGGACGTTGTTTATGAAGACAAATCCCTTACATTTTTTACGGCCTTGCACCATGTCAATCATGAGTTGAAAGGCGACTTTACACAAGATAATTTCTTACTTGAAACAAACACCAATGCTGAATCGTTTACATTGGGATACGGTGGAATGAATTTTTTGAGTAACATCAAGACAGACATCAAAGCCAATTTGGACATGGACATGAAAGCCATGAAATTCACTTTTAAGGACAATGCAATCAAATTGAATGATCTTGCCATAGGTGGTGAAGGGTTTGTAGACATGAACGATGCAGACATGGATTTTGACATAGTGTTCAACACAGAAAAATCCGACTTTAAGAATTTCATTTCTTTGATACCTGCAGTATATTCTAAGGATTTCGACAAAGTGAAAGCAAGCGGTAAACTGGATCTTTCGGGTTATTTTAAAGGTAAAATGACCGATGATAAGATGCCGGGCTTTGGTATCAAACTGGGCATAGACAATGGTAATTTCAAATACCCTGATCTGCCAAAATCACTGAACAATGTATTTGTGAAATTGTCTGTAGATAATCCTACGGGAATCATGGACAAAATGCTGATCGATTTGAGTCGTTTCAGTGCAAGTGTGGCAGGACAGCCCATCAGTGCCAGATTATTGGTTAAAACCCCTATTTCAAACCCCTATTTAGACGGTGAATTGAAAGGCAATGTTGACCTCAACGAATTCAGAAGTTTTATTCCTTTGGATAAGACCACTGAAATATCGGGTTTGATCAAAAGCGATGTAAGTTTTAAAGGATTTGTGAGCAGTTTGCAAAATCAGCAACTCGAGCAATTTGATGCCAGAGGGGTAATAGAAGCTTTGAATTTTCACTATAAAGACCCTGAAAACCTTCCAAGAGGAACTGATCTTGTAGCAAAAATGAGTTTCAATCCAAAAACCATCTCGTTGGATCAATTTACAGGTAAAGCCGGTATGAGTGATTTTGATCTCAAAGGCAGTATTGACAATTTATTTGCTTACATGTTGAGAGACGAATTGTTGAAAGGACAATTCAGTTTAAATTCAAATTATTTCAATGCCAATGAATTCTTAACAGAAGGAACCGTTAAAGAAGAACCTGCTCCCGCAGACACATTGCCTTTGCAAGCTTTTGATGTACCGGGCAACATTGATTTCGAATTCATATCAAACATCAAAGGTTTGGTCTACGACAATTTGAATTTAACCAATCTGGCAGGCAAGATCATCTTGAGAGACAAGCAATTGTTTTTTGAAAAAGTAGGTGTAGAATTATTGGGAGGCAGCATGGGACTCAATGGTGTTTACGATTCAAAGAATCCGAAATTTCCATTCAGCAACATTGATTTCAATGTGAAGTCATTGGACATTGTCAAAACATTTACAAGCTTTGAGAGTGTCTCTAAATTTGTTCCAATGGCCAAATTCACACAAGGATTGTTCAATGCCAATATCAGTTTGTCCAATAACTTCAATCAGGATCTCAGTGTCGCTTATCCAACAGTGAGTGGTACCATGCAAATGGGAATAGCAGATGCTGCAATCAAAAACTCTCCAATATTGAATGAGATTGCCGATAAATTGAAACTCGATAAGTTGAAGAATCTGAACTTGAAAAACCTCAATTTTAAATTGAATATTTTCAATGGAAAGATCGCCTTGGATTCAATGATAGTGCCGTTGTGGACCGGTGCTAAAGCAAAAATCAGCGGCTTCACGGCCTTGGATCAAAGCATACAATACATTGCTAAATTGTCCATTCCAAGAAAGGATTTCGGTCCGGCCAATACTGCCTTAAACAGTTTGACCGCACAAGCTCAACAAAAGGGATTGAATGTGGCATTGAGCGATATGGTGGATGTGGATGTATTGATTGGCGGATTTTTCAATAAACCCGATATCAAGGTCAGTTTGCACGATGCTAAGAATTCATTGGTAAATGGTGTTAAAGACCAATTACAAGCTCAATTGGATCAAAAGAAACAAGCGGCAATGGATGAGGCTAAACGTAGAGCAGATGAGGCCAAGCAAAGAACAGCCGACAGTTTGGCCAAGGTTAAAAAAGCCTTGTTGGATAAAGCCACTGCAGAGAAACAAGCTTTAGAAGAAAAGGCGGCAGAAGAAAAAAGAAAAGCGGAAGAAAAAGCCAAGGCTGAAGCTGATCGATTGAAAGAAGAAGCCTTGAAACAGGCCAAAGACAAGTTGAAGAATCCTTTTAAAAAGTAAAATTTAAATGGCTCCGGGATTTGAAACCGGCGCCACTAAGATGCTTTTTTCATTGGAAACTGTGACTTTCCCTTTTTCGGCACCTTTTATTTTTCTTACAAATTTCCTTTGGGTATAGGCCACAGTTACCAAACTTTGTTTTCTGTTTTTGGAATAATAAGCAGCCAATGAGGCAGCTTTTTCAAGAACAGATTCAGGAACATTGCTCTTGCTGCCACACTTGATGAGAACATGACTGCCACTCACATCTTTTGCATGCAGCCAAAGGTCGTTTTTGTCGCTGTAGTAATTGAGGATTTTCTCATTGCTGTCGGCGTGTTTGCCCACTAAGATGTCAAATCCTTCAACCACAAATTTTCTAAATGGGAGATTTTCTTCCTCATCTTTTTTCTTTTGATCACTCACCAAAGGTTTTAAAGATTTTAGATCAGAAGATTGGGAAATACTTGCCAATTTTTGTTCTAGTCGCAAGAGTTCTTCCTGTGCTTTTTTGATTTTTGTTTCAAGTATTTGAAGGTTGTGAGGAAACCCCTTTTCTTTTTTAAAGTATCTCTCGGCATTTTCAACCGGACTTAGATCAGGATCCAAAGAAACACTGATTTCAGATTGATTGTAAATATCTGCTAGAATGGCTTTTGATTGTCCTTCTTTGATCAGGTGTAAATTGGCC
Organism: Bacteroidia bacterium; assembly: GCA_036405075.1. GTDB lineage: Bacteria > Bacteroidota > Bacteroidia > NS11-12g > UBA955 > JABMMZ01. The sequence continues at coordinate 7,304 of DASWYG010000266.1, forward strand.
AGAATGATGTTTCCGATTTCACCGTCAGGTCTTTTGTTCTTAAGAACTTCTAAAGCTTTTAGGTTGGTTTCAATGAATCGTTTTTTTTCACCTATCGTCTTTGAGCATGATTCAATCAATTGGTTCTTACCGTCGGCAAACAATCTGGAACGCAATGAATGAGCGCTGAATCGGTTTATGGATGCAATAAAATTGTCTTTATCATCCGGATAAATTTCGAATTCCGGTTCTTCAAAAGCCACTGATCGCATGCTTCTGAGTTCATTGAGTTTTTGTTCAAATCGACCGGATGAAGAAAGATCTTCTGACGTAAAAGCCTCAAAAGGCAAGTAAGGATAGTGCTGATGGAACGAGGATTCGGAAGCTACAAATGCAGGTTCAAATTTGGGATGAATGATGCGATAGGCTTTGTCGAACGACAGGGTTTCATCTTGTTCGAGATGTTTTCTAAAGACCTCAGGCGATTCATCATTTTGAAACAGTATGATGTTTGATTTTCTCCCATGGCATTTAAAGAGGAGCTTGCTTCCATTTTGAAATTCGAGGTGAAAGCTTCTTTCAAAAGGATGAGCGACAACTGCAATTACAGTTTGATGATGAATGTCTTTGAATTGAGGTTTAAACAAGCGGTTTTTAGCAGATTCTGTAGAATCGAAAAAGAAGTAGATCTCGCCTTTAAAAAAGCGACATTTCAAGCTGTTTTCTGAGAAATTGAAAGTGCATTCATCCGGGTTGTTGCTGAATGCATCCAACAATTCGACGCCATTTAAAATGGGTGCAATTGATTTGGCGAACGATTCAATGACAAGACAATTGAGGTGATGCATGGCATTGCAAATTAAGCCAAATTAGTTGATTTGCCCCACAGTTCTTGTGTAAAACTTGTGCCTTGGAAGGATGGGGTTTTGGTTTAATTTTGCAGCATGAAATTCTTTATAGACACTGCAAATCTCAATCAAATCAAAGAAGCAAAAGACCTTGGTATCCTCGATGGTGTAACCACCAATCCATCGCTGATGGCGAAAGAAGGCATCACAGGTGCAGAAAATGTTTTAAAACATTACAAAGCGATTTGCGAAATTGTTGGAAGTGGAGATGTTAGTGCTGAAGTGATTTCTACAGATTTTGAAGGGATGATAGAAGAGGGTAAGAAGTTGGCAGCAATAGATCCAAACATAGTGGTGAAGGTGCCAATGATCAAAGACGGCATCAAAGCCATCAGCTGGTTCACTGCAAATGGTATCAGAACCAATTGCACATTGGTGTTTTCTGCCGGACAAGCCATTTTAGCGGCAAAAGCAGGTGCTACTTATCTTTCTCCATTCATCGGCAGAATCGACGACATCAGCTGGGATGGTATGGATTTAATTTCTCAAATCTCCCATATATACACCATGCAAGGGTATGAGACTCAAATTTTGGCAGCATCGGTAAGAAATTCATTGCACATTGTAAAAGCTGCAGAGGCTGGTGCGGATGTGGTGACTTGCCCATTGGATGCCATTTTAGGATTGCTCAACCACCCATTGACTGATATTGGTTTGGCTAAATTCTTAGCTGATCACAAGAAGGCAAACGGTTAATCACCTTTATTTTATTGCTTTTTATTAGTTGAGTGTCCCAAGAGTGGGTTGCTTGGGGAGTGTTTTGCTCATTATTCTCTTATTTTTCTTTTTGGAACAGACTTCATGTTTGAATTTATTTATCTGAATATCAAGATATTGACATTTCTTGCATAAAAATTTCTCAGTCATTGTAACTTTGTAAGCGATGAAGACGATTAATCACTGAAACAAGATTTGAACACAACGGAATACAATATCATCGTTAGACAATGGGGACCTCATTTATTGCGATTTGCAAATAGGAATCTGAACAACATGGATGTTGCGAAAGATGTCGTTCAAGATGCCTTTGAAGTTTTGTGGAAGAACAAAGACGAGATTCAGGCAGAGAAAGCAAGGCAGTATTTGTTTACGGTGGTATTTAGAAAAGGAATAGATGTCTTCAGGAAAAACAAGAACAATGTGGCGATTGAAGAGCATCATTATGAGATAGGACAAATGGCAGGATTCGAAAAACAGATCAGCGACAAGGAATTTGTTAAAATGGCAATGGATGCATTGCCTGAGGTACAAAGGCAGTTGGTATTGTTGAGAGATTTGGAGGGCTATGATTACAAAGAATTAGAAGCAATAACAGGACTGAACGAAAGTCAGGTTAAAGTATACCTGTTCAGAGCAAGAAAGGCATTAAAAGAAACGATTACCACAATGGAAGCTTTATGAAAAAAATGATCATCACAAGGGACAATTATGAAACCGTCATGTTTGGTTTGCTGGAGAATGAGTATCCGGCAGATGTCAGAGAAGACATACTCCAGCAAATCGAGGCGGATACATTCTTAAAGTTCGAATGGGGACAGTGGAGCAAAGCCACATACTCAGAAGGACTTGAGACCTATAAACACCACGAAGCAGAGTTCATCGAAGGCTTAACCAAAAAGGACAATAAAGGTGGATTCATTTACAGAATGATCATACCCATGTCTATGGCTGCTGCATTGGCATTGTTCTTCTTAGTAAGAAGCGGTAATGAAAGCAGTGAGGTTGTTGGGCCAACTATCAGTAAAAACCAGGTAAACACTATTGAAAAGTCAAATATTGAAGCGCCATTAGAATTGAAACCAGAGAAAAAGACAGCTGAAGACAAGGAAACTGGTAAATTTATAAGTAAAGAAAAAAACATCAATAACATTGATGTCCAATATGAAGAGCCTGTATTTGTTGAGGTTCAGAATGAGAACACAGAAACAATTAAACCAAGTTGGAAACAAATGGTAGAGGATACAGCCGCCTTAATGGTTAAAACAGCTTTGGCACAGCAAACGGAGAAGAAATCGAAGTACAAAGTGACAGTGGTGCATGAGACAATGAATGGATTAGCGTATGAAAACACAGAATTTCAAGAGAAAAAATACTATACCATGGCAGATGTGATGAACCATAAGGACGGTATTTCACTTTCAAAATTCTTGAGCAATCCACGCTCCAAGGTTATAAAGGACAAAACAACGAATTCAACTTATATTGAGTATTTGGCTGACGACAATTCAGTACTGGTGCTCACAATATCAAACTAATTTAAAAAAATGAAAAGAGTAATCATTACGCTACTGGCTCTCAGTGCGGCTTACAGGGGTATGTCTCAAGGACAAGCACCAACAGACACAGTTAGAATACAAATGGGGAATGAGTATTTGACCTTACCATTGCCTAAAGACGGTCATAAAGTGACCATTAATTTTGAGGATTCTGCAAGTATCACTCAAGTGAGTATCGGCAGAACCATTAAGGGGAAGAGCAATGTTATGAATTCCAACCCTTTTTCCTCTACGGATAAAAAAGAAGAGAAAGTATCCAGAAGAAAGATCAGTTGGTTCAATATGATAGAATTTGGACTGACAGGTCTCATAGGACGTGCAAAATTGGAATCAGTAGATACGGCATACGGCTCAATATTTTCAACTCAACTCAATGGCACATACAACAGAGCGACTTTGGTTCAAATTACACCCAAAAATGTTTTTCCCGGAATAGTGTTTGGATTAAATATCAGAGAGAAAAGAAGGCCTTTGGGCAATACCAAATTGATGTACATTTCAGGAACAAAATTCAGATATGCGAGATTTGGAGCAACAGGTACGTATGACACCAAGGAAATAAAAGTAGAAACCACTAATGGCGTTATGAAATACTATTATGATTCGGTTTACTCCAGGAAAAACGGCGAATTCAGATCGAGCAGCAATATGTTTCAATTGTTAATGCCATTCATGTTTGAATACAAACTAGAGAAATCTAAAAAAGATTTAACGATCGCAGCAGGTTTGAATTTGGTCTTAAACATTAATTCATCAAGAGTAAGAACAACTACAGGAGATGATTTGAAATCCAGTTACTTTATAGTCACCTATTTTACCAATTCATTTATACAATTGCAACCACAAGTAAGTGTAGGATTTAAGCGCTGGAATGTGAATTTATCTACCACTTTGAATCCAGCTAGATTGGGCTATGGTGCAACCAGCAGAATACAAGGTGTAATGACCTATCTCACCTTAGGATACAAACTCTACTAAGCCAAATCAATTAATTTCAATGACATTAAAGTAAATGCGAGAGCATATAGGGAGAGAATTGTCCTTAAAATCAAGATAAACAGAACAAAAATAACAAGTCATCATAAATTCAATAAAATGAAAAAATTAGTATTATTCGCAGCGATTTTGGCACTAGGCGCCCAATCCTGCAAAGAGAAAGAAAAAGAAACGCCAAAACCATCACTATCTACCAGACAACAGGCATTGATCGGTAAAGACTGGAGAATCAAAGCTTATTATGACAAGGGTCAAAACGAAACCAATACCCTTCCCGCCTGCATCATGGACAATGTGATCTATCACTTCACCGATGCCAGCACAGGATATGGTGATGAGGGTGCAACAAAATGTGATCCTATCGATCCCCAAAAGATCAATTTGACCTGGAAGTTGATCAACAATGAAAATTCAATAGTGGTAACCACATCTGAGGGCCCAGACACCTTCCAATTGGTGAGTGTGAGCACATCAGAAATGAAAATGAAATTGGATACAGAAGAATTCGTGTTGAAGAACTGAACTTAAATGGATTAAGTACAGCTAAAAAATTATAATTAATGGATGAAACATCCGCCTTGGGCAACCTGGGCGGATGTTTCATTTTACAGGTTTTGATCTTAAGAATGTATATGTTTCAATGGGTATCAATGG
>DASWYG010000267.1:0-6207 GCA_036405075.1 Bacteroidia bacterium
TACAATCCGGCCAACAAAACTGTCAACCTCAGCGACTCGGTATACTTCCAAAGAAATGCCGCAGCTGCTGCTGTAGCTGCTCACGAATGCGGACACGCTGTTCAACATGCCAATGCTTATGCCATGCTAGGGCTTAGAAGCAAACTGGTTCCTGCTGTTCAAATCAGTTCCACCATTATGAATTATGCCAATATGATCATGATGTTCGGTGGAGCCGCACTATTATATTCGCACAACAGTTTTGGCAACACATTACTAATGGTTTTGATTGGCGCAAACTTGTTCTTAACTGCATTTGCAATGATCACCTTACCGGTTGAATTCGATGCAAGTAAAAGGGCTTTGGCCTGGATGCAAGGCAACAACATTGTAACCACAAGCGAATACGATGGCGCTAAAGACTCTCTGAAGTGGGCTGCACTCACTTATGTTGCCGCAGCAATGGGTGCTCTTGCCAATTTACTCTATTTCGTTTCACTGTTCCTTGGAAGATCTTCAAGCGATGACTAATAAAGGAATAAACTCCATATTATTGATATGCCTGCTCTCAATCAGCAGGCTTTCTTTTGCCCAAAATTCAACGCATAAGATCAAACTCGATCAATATGTTGAAGATGAAAAAAGCATTAAAATGCGTTCGGTCATCCCCATTTATACCTATACCGGTCAACCCTTTGAAGACCCTATCAACAATGGCGTAGAAACAAAAAACAAATTCGGAAGATTTTATGCCAAACTTCCCAATATGACCGGCATAAGAGATACTTCTTACGGATATATTTTTTATGGTGGTATTCCCGATCAGAAAGACTTGCCCGGTTATGTACTCATCATATTGGGGAAAAACATGAGACAAATCAACCAAAGTGCTTTGATGTGGGTGGATAGAAATTACAATTTAGACCTTACAGACGACGGACCACCTGACACCTTGTATCACAACAAGCCCTTAAACGATATTGTCTTGCACCATCCTAAAAATCATGCAGCAACTTATACCTTGTCAATTTCAAGGTTACCTGCCGGTTTGATTCCACCCTATTTGAGTATGATGGGTGATTATTTCAAAGAGAACAGCGGCAGCAAAAAATTTGACAACATCATATATTCTCTTGGAGAAGTTAGAATGAACACGATTGGAGGTGATTTCAAATTTGGAAATGACAGTTTCAAGATCGGCATCAAAGATCTTAACTGCAATGGCTTTTACAATGATGCAGAAAAAGACTATTTATTGATTGGTGAATATGGCGTAGAAATCATGCCTGATAAGCGAATCAGCATCAACAAAAATGGCTTGCCGGCTTATTTTGAAAGAAATGGCAAAAGGTTCAATGTATTAAAAATAGACCCATTGGGAAGATTCATAGAAATACAGATCGATACTGTAACACCTTTGAAACATTCTTTGGTAGTAGGCAAAAAAATAAAGAAATTCAAATACCTTAAAATTGGTGAAAAGAACAAGAAGGTTTCAATCAAGAAAAACAGAAAGAAACCGACTTATATTTACGTTTGGCACATTGGTCAAAACGGGTTTAAAGAAGACAGTGCCATTTTAAGAGAAATTGAATTAAAATTTGGGCACAAGATCAATTTAGTGACTCTGAATTATGGAGAGAATCCAAAAGAATTAAGGGCATTTCAGAGAAGAAATAAAATCAATTGGAACATAGGTCAATCGACACAAGCCATCAATGATCTTCTTTTTCTTGAATCATTCCCTTTAGGGATATTAACAGCAAAACGATTGAAAATCAAACAAGTTAGAATAAGTCCGAAAGAATTGTTATTATTGCTGCAAAATAACCTCATCTGAAAATGGAAGATCAAGTTTTAAATGAAACGCAACCGAAGCGCAAAGGCAAAGGTGTAATCATCGTTCTGCTTGCTTTGTTTCTTGCCGGCTCCATAGGTTCCAATATCTGGTTATGGAAAAAGGAACAAAATTCGACCGCTTTAGCTTCTTCAAAAATCGATTCCTTGAATTATTATTCTGTTCTTAAAGACAGTTTATATGCTAAAATTGCTGAAGAGGAATTGAAAGTTCATAACCTTAGAACCGAAATAGCCATATATCAAAATGACAATGACAGTTTAAAATTGCTTTTAGAGGAAAAATTAGCCAAAATCAATTCTTTAAAAGCTATGGTAGCTTCAGGTGGTAGTCCTTCTAAATTAAGAGCATTGAAAGACAGCTTAAGTCGCTTGTCGATGGAAAACAATGATTTTAAAACCAAGGTTCAAACCCTGCTCATGGAAAATGATGATTACAAAGCCAAAATGCTTGAACATGAGCGGCTCATTGCAGAACTTCAGGACAACAAAAAAATATTGACAGAGAAAGTCAATGTAGCAGCCCAACCAAGTGTTGGTCCTATAATTGTGGTTCCAACTTATGAGAAAAAAGGCATTTATGTGCCAATTTACAAAGCCAAAAAAGTTGCTCGTCTTCAAATCAGTTTTGATGTACTCGGCAATAAATTGACTGAAAAATCTTCTGAAAAAGAATACATTGTTAGAATCATTGACCCTAATGGTATTGTTCTCAGCAACAACAACAAAATGTTGAGTAACTCAGATGATGTATATACCGCAAAAGAATCTGTAACATTCAACGGCGTTCAACAAAAAATCAAGATCAACTATACTCAAACCCCTGACTTCAAAAAGGGCAAATACAAAGTTGAATTGAAAGAAGGTTCAGAAGTGAAACAAACTTCTGAATTTGAATTGCTGTAAGTCTAACTGATTTTTATCGAATTACAACTCAATCCCATATAGTGCATTGAGTTCATCGCGCTTCTTTTCGAGGCTACTCATGAATTTTATGTATGCCTCTCCATCTCCATTGATGATCTTATGCGCACACATTTTCTTGTATTCTGAAACTGCTGATGCAAAAGCCTGACTTTGTTCATCCAGACAAACCAGCTTAAACCTTTCAAACACATATTCAATCGCTAAACTGTTGGGATGTGCACCGTCTTTCTCGTAAAATCTATAATCACGTAAATCATCCTGAACCAGTTCAAAAGCCGGGAAATACTGACAATCTAACTCTGATCTCATTGCATGACACAATACAATCAAAATTGACTTGCTCAAACTGTTTTCTACCACTCCATCTTTGAGGTGTTTAACAGGCGATACTGTTGTGACGATGTTAACCTTAGGATTCAATGACTTAAGTTCTTTCACCACTTCGTGCCATGTCAGCATCATCTCTTCTTGTGTCAAAAGACGCTTTTTAAAACGATCTGAGGGCACCTTATGGCAATTGGCCACCGGTAGAACCTCTTGATCCATAAAATACGCATAAGCGCTCCCAAAAGTCAAAAAGATATGCGAGGCCGATTTCAAATTCTGTCTGAACTCAGATAAATCATGGTTCATTTTATGCAAAACATCTGAAGCACGAATGCCCGAATATCTACCATGGTGGTACTTACCATGAAATAAACCATTGTGATGTATCAGATCATTGTCATTAAAATCAATGTGATTTAAAGCTCGCATAAAAGTTTCTGCCATACTGAGTGGATTGAACACCACACCATTTGCAGAATCAGCCACTCTAAAATTCAAATCTGACAATCTTGCGGAAATGTGTTCAGAAAAACAAGATCCCGAAAAAACCAAAAGGTCTTTATAATTGATTGCCGGTTGAATTTGCGCCGGCACAAAATCCAAATTGTACCTGATTGACATTATCGGTTCATTTCAGTTGCAAATTCATCTCTCATGTCATAAAACACCTGGCGTAACGGTGTATTTCCATTGGTGCCATAATTGACCAGATTGATGAAAATTCTATTGTTTCTTGTAGGAAAATAATGCGCATCGCCACTGTATCCCAAATCTCTTCCACTATGACCAACACCCAAATGGGCAAGGTTTAAATGTTTGTATTGTCGCAGCAATCCTATACCTAAATCACCCCTTTCATCATCGCTGATAAAGGTTTGCATCAAGTCCAATGATTGTTGACTGACCAGTGTTTTATTGATGAACAACGCTTTCATGAACTTGTGCAGATCAATGACATTGCTGTATATACCACCATAGCCATTACCTGAGCCTGTCACCAAATTGGAAACATTGACAATGGTCCCATTGTTATAAAGATCATAATAACCTTGCGCGGTAAAAGCAGGTAATGCATCGTGATGGTGATAATAAGTATTGCTCATACCCACTTTATCTATAACCAATTCATGCATCCATTCGTTGTGTGGCCTGCCGGTGATCTTCTCAATACACATACTCATCAAAAGCGTATTGGTATTGCTGTAACCGCCTTGAGTCGCATTTGGCACATAATCAAATATTGTAGGTTTGTTGTAAACGAATTTTATCAACTCCTCCCCTGTCCATTTTTTATTGGGATTATTGAGTACTGCCAGATAAAAATCAGAATCAGTAATGACATCATATATACCTGTGCTGTGTTGCATCAGATCTTTTAAGGTAGCATTCTCAGCGTTCTTTACATTTTTGATGATATCTGCATCCAGCCATTTGGAAATTTTATCATCCAAATTGACTTTACCTTGCTCTCTCAATTGCATGATGGCAGCGGCAAACATCATTTTTGTGATGCTCGCAACTTTGCTAACGGTGCAAGGTTTAAAATCTACATTTTCTGCGATATCTGCTTTTCCGGCACTGCCCATCCAAACACCATTCTCATCTTCGATCAGTATGGCAACACCCGGTAAACCGCGTTTCTTGTACTTATCCAGAATGGCTTGAAAAATTGCTGCTTTGGGATGTTTTGAACTGCTGTCAGCAACATTGGCCTGACATGGCTCCGATATACCCACCATTGATTTTTTACAGGCCCCAAAAGTGAATACCAATGTAAGGCTCAATAAAAAGATTCTGAAATTAAGCACCTTTGCCTCCTTTCTTCAATTGTGAAACCGGTATGGTTACACCGAGGTGTAAAACATTGTAAGGCAACAATGGCACATAACCTGGAACAAAAGGCGTTTGCAACATATTTTGATAGCGGATAAAAACTCTGTTTCCGGCTTCATTGATCTTATAATCCACACCCAATGACAAACTGATCAATGCCTGTGGTCTTGATCTAAGTTTGATGGGTTCCCAATCGCCGTTGTCATTCATACGAAATTGCTTTTCGGCAGGTATCATGTGTAAATAACCTGCACCCAATGCCACTGTGAGTCCTATTCGTTTTCCGGCCTTATAACGATATCCAAATTCCGAATACAAAGTAATGGCTCTTTGAACATAACGATGACTGAAATAACCCAATTTGAATGACTGCGATAGGTTGTGTTTTGGTTTTTCAGTCCAATTAAATCCTGTTGAAACTGTAATACCGGGATGAAAATTACTGGTAAACACTTTTGGAAAACCGGTAATCGGCTTAGCTGTTACAACATTGTTCACCGCAATCCCCCAATATTGAAGTTTTTTCTTGCCATGAACCTGACAAACAAGCAACATGAACATGATGCTTAGGACCATTCGCTTATTCATAAGGCAATGTTAGATAAATTATAGAATTTAACAAAATGACAAACAACAGTCTTCAAAACAGGGTCTTTTAATATTGAATCCTATAGCGATCAATATTCGATTAATACTTTTCTTAAAAATTCATTTTTCTTGGTTCTTGACAAATTGACCTTACTGCCATTTTGTAATACGATGACTCCATCACCATCCATTTTCATCAGTTCTTTGATCTTATCTAAACAGATCAAATGGCTTCTGTGTACTTTGTAAAAATTGTGTTTGAGTAACATCCCTTCATAAAACATAATGCTTTTTGAGGAACTGATTTTAGAACCATTGTCCAAAAAAATCTCAGTATAAGAACCTTTGGCTTCCAAACGCAGAATTTCCTTTACATCAACAAAAATGGTTTTTTCATGTCGATTGATGATCAAAGTTTGTCTACTCATATTTTCAAATTGTTGTTTGTCTGTATTTGCTTTATGGATAAAAAATCGCCTTTGAAATTGCTTTATATCTTGAACATTCAATGGATACATCAGAATATCAAACACAGCAGCTCTAAAGGCCAAAACAGCAGAATTGATATCTTTCCCAATGATCACCACTCGTTTTCTGATGAATTCGGGAAACTCCATTAAATTTTCGTACAAATTACTTTTACATTGAACATCATACACAAGTAAGACATCAATACCATGATCGTACATGGCCTTA
>DASWYG010000268.1:0-3689 GCA_036405075.1 Bacteroidia bacterium
AATTCAATGGCATTAAATTACCTCCAAGAAAAACGGATAGTATTCACTGCACCGGATTTGTAACATTCCGAATAAACCGCACTTCGGAGGCTAAAAAAGGTGATACCATATACAATTCTGCGGCAATCTTTTTTGATTACCAAAAGCCTGTTATAACAAACAAATCAACTGTTACATTTTTAAAGAAAAATAATTTGGTAGATGTAATTGACGAATCTCATTATTTGTATCCGAATCCGAACAGTGGTAGTTTTTATGTAGGAAATTCTTCAGGGGAATATAAACTTTATGCTATGAATGGTCAATTTTTAATGGATTTGAATACGGATGATAAAGGATTTATTATTCTCCCCAATGAAGTCAATACTGGAACTTATTTATTGCTTGGTTTAAATGGTGAAAAAGTAATAAAAGAGACTTTGATCTTGATCAGATAATCATCTTTAATTTATCTTTGAGTGTATGAATTCAACTAAAGAGATTCATCAAGCCATAAGCAAGCAATACGACGATAATAACACTTATAATCAGAAATAAAAGGAATCTGTTTTCTGTGTTCATTTTTTTAAAAACAACCCAATTAGCGGTGACTTCAATAATTTTCTTGTAAAATGGAGATTGTGTTTGAGCTGATTGTTTGGGCATCAGTTGATGCTCTTTCAAAATATCTAAGGCAACATTGTAATCATTAGAAAGTACCTGGAGTTCGATTCCACCCATTGCTTTTGAGTATAAAGGAGCTACTTGAATTGAAAATTCATTTTTCACAAAGACAAAGATTCCAAAAGATTCCAGCAGTGCTTTAGCAACTGCACATTCTTGTGGGTAATTACAGGTCAAAACGGTGACCATTTCTTTCATTGAACACAAAGATACGTTTTTGAATTCAATAGTATAACAATATAAGTGGATTCAAGATTACAGTTGATCAATGAAGTCTACAAACAATTGAAAAGCTTGACTGAAATTTGTGAGTGGTACAGCAGAAGCTTTATCATTGACATCGTGATAATATGGGTAAGGACCCATCAGATAAAAAAAGAAGCAAGGAACACCATTTTCTGAGAACCAGTAGTGATCGCTGTTTGCGGCTTTACCTCTCATTTTAACATCAGGCAAATAGTTTTTTTGTTGATTGATGGATTTTAATTTCTCGAATTGAGATTTGTAAACTGCTCCATTTACAGCCATGACTCCATCGGCACCATTTCCCATCAGGTCGATGTTGATGAGGAATTTGATTTCGTTTAAGTTAATCAAAGGATTGGTAACAAAGTATTTAGAGCCAATCAGACCGGTTTCTTCAGCAGAGAAAGCAATGAACACGATTGAATATTTTGAAGGATTGGCCTTGTAATGTTTGGCCATATTCAGAATCATAGCAATTCCTGTGGCATTGTCGTTGGCTCCAGGGAACATGGTTTTTGAGCCCATCATTCCTAGATGATCATAATGTGCTGTTACAACGATGTAGCTATCCTTGTATTTGGTTCCTTCTATGAGTGCAACAACATTATTGGATTCATATTTTTGTTTGAAGTCTGCTTCAATATTGATTTCTAAGTCTGCAGGTTTTGTTCTATCAAAAACAGTAGAAAGAAAAACAATTTGACATTGATGACTTTGTCGATAGCTGCTGCTCCATGTTAGTTTTTCGTTGCTTAAGCGAATCAGGAGTTTTTTATTTCTATCGCTCATGAATTTTTGGTAATTGATTGCTGCACCTTCTGCATTTTTTTTATCGAAGGTATCGATTATGACTTCGTTCAGAGGGTAGAATTCAGTATCGTAGAGGTCTTGGCGATTGAGTTTTTCAATTGGGACAAACTCTACACGACCTTTAAATTTGATAGAAGTTGCTGAGGGGTCAACGATGTAATCGATTCCGGGTTTGAGTAAATTTCCATTGTATTTGACAGACATTTTACCCGGAAAAGTGTTGACAGAGAAATAAAATTTTTGAAAGAACGATTTATCGAGAGGTTTAAGACCAATAGATTTAAACTCAGCAGCAATATAAGAAGCAGCTTTTTTATCACCTTTACCAACATAGGCTCTGCCTTTAAAGGCGGGGCTGCAAAGTTTATTGATCACAGAGCGGGTATAAACCGTATCTTGTGCAACAGAGAAATTTGAAAAAACAAAAGCGAATAAGACTGTATATAAGAGTTTCATTTGGATTCAAAACTAAACAATAAGAGTTAAAACCAAAACACAGCTTGAATATTGTGAATGTGATAGTTGAAAGTGAAATGTTTGTAAGAATTAATTATGATATATGTTGGAATTATTTAAACAAGGACCTGAACAAAGTTTAATAAAGTGTCGGGGATGTCTGTAATAAGGGACAACATGAGGATGTTGTCTTGGTATTATTTTAAAAAAAAATTGTGTTTTTATTTTAAAAATATAGTTATTTGCACCAACCAAAAAAAATACATCATGTCAGAAGTAGCAGAAAAAGTAAAGTCAATTATCGTTGACAAATTAGGAGTTGAAGAAAGTGAAGTAACTCCAGAGGCAAGCTTTCAAAACGATTTAGGTGCAGATTCGTTGGACACAGTTGAATTGATTATGGAATTTGAAAAAGAGTTCAACATAGCAATTCCTGACGAGCAAGCTGAGAAAATTGTTTCGGTAGGCGACGCCATTTCTTACATCGAAAGCAACTCAAAGTAGACTTAAATCCCTATAACAGAATACATGCAATTTAAACGTGTAGTAGTTACAGGATTGGGCGCTCTTACACCATTGGGCAACGATCTTCAGACATACTGGAGTGGGTTAGCTAATGGTGTAAGCGGAGCCGACATGATCACATTATTCGACACCACCAAGTTCAAAACAAAATTTGCTTGCGAGGTGAAGAACTTTAATGCAGAAGATTACATGGATCGCAAAGAAGCCAGAAAAATGGATCGCTTTGCGCAATTTGCATTTGTAACTACCGAAGAAGCAATTAAAGATTCAGGTTTAGATCTTGAAAAAATAGACAAATCCAGAGTCGGAGTGATATGGGGTTCAGGAATCGGTGGTTTAACCTCTTTTTTCCATGAAAGTGCCGATTTTGCCAAAGGCGACGGTACACCCAGATTTTCTCCATTTTTCATTACCAAAATGATTTCTGACATAGCCGGTGGCTTGGTCAGTATCAAATACGGATTCGGAGGCCCAAATTACACAACTGTTTCGGCGTGTGCATCCAGCAATAATGCGATGATAGACGCCTTTAACATGATTCGTTTGGGTAAAAGCCCGGTCATCATTACCGGTGGATCGGAAGCATGCGTGAATGAACCTGCAGTAGGTGGATTCAACAGCATGAAAGCACTCAGTGAAAGAAACGACAGTCCACAAACAGCCTCAAGACCATTTGACAAAGACAGAGACGGTTTCGTATTGGGTGAAGGTTCTGCAGCTATTGTATTGGAAGAATACGAACATGCAAAAGCCAGAGGAGCCAAAATTTATTGTGAATTAGTTGGAACAGGTCTAAGTGCTGATGCCTACCACATGACAGCTCCACATCCGGAAGGATTAGGGGTGATCAATGTACTGAATTGGGCATTAGAAGAGGCCAACATGAAGCCATCGGACATTGATTATGTTAATGTTCATGGAACTTCAACGCCATTGGGCGATATAGCAGAATTAAAAGCCATACAATCTGTTTTCGGTGAGCATGCTTA
>DASWYG010000269.1:0-8419 GCA_036405075.1 Bacteroidia bacterium
GTACACATCAGAAAGATCCGTGAAAAACTGGATGATAATTTTATACAAACCATTAAAGGTGTAGGCTATAAATTTGAAGTGTGATTAAAAACCCCACTCCGGAACGGATTACTTTATTGACCACCTTGGTCATAACCCTTATTTTCTCAGTTATATTGATTTATTTCAAAGTCAATCTACTGCCATTCCTCATTTCTATCTTTACCTTTTCAACGCTTACTTATATCATTATTCTGTTTGCGCTCGAATTTTTCATTTACAGAAAGATTAAGCTCATTTATAAAACCATACATCAGTTCAAGACCAGCAGAATTCAGAAAACCAATTTCATAGACAATTACAATTTAGATCCCATCAAAAGGGTCAATGAGGAGGTAATTGAATGGGCCAATTATCAAAAACAGGAAATCAATCAACTCAAAGCCACAGAACAATTCAGAAAAGAATTCCTTGGCAGTGTATCTCATGAACTTAAAACACCTATTTTTAATATTCAGGGATATATAGAAACACTTCTTGATGGCGCAATGAATGATCATGAAGTGAACATCAAATTCCTTAAAAAGGCCGCTAATAGTGCTGAGCGACTAAATACTTTGGTGAATGACTTACTGGACATCAGCCGGCTTGAGAGTGGTGCTCTTCAGATGAGGTTCTCAGATTTTGATATCACTGAATTGGTCAAAGAAGTATTCGATTCATACAGCAAACCTGCATCAGACAAACACATTAAATTAAAAATTAAGGAAGGTTGCGACGAACCTTTTATGGTAAATGCCGATAAAGACCGAATCCGTCAGGTATTGAACAATCTTGTTGGCAATTCAATATCTTATGGTAAAGAAAATGGTGTCACATTGGTAGGATTGTATGATATGGACACCAATATCTTAATAGAAGTGAGCGATAATGGAGATGGAATTGAACCTGAACATTTACCTCGTCTCTTTGAAAGGTTTTACAGAACCGACAAAAGCAGGTCAAGAAACAGCGGTGGAACCGGATTAGGATTGTCCATTGTTAAACACATTTTGGAAGCCCATCATCAAGCCATCAGTGTGAGAAGCACTGTCGGAATAGGAACAAACTTCTCCTTTACTTTAAAGAAGAACGAAAGGAAAGGTTAGTTTGAATTATTCAATCACCACTCCGGTGGTCATGAATTCTACCTCACCATCCTGGGTTTTTACAAAATTACCGTTAGCAATGGCTTTCTTACCTTTAGCATCTTTAGGCAATTTGAATTTTTCATGAGTATCTACTCTCAACTCAACTGAATCAGATTTCATGTTCAACCAGCATTGACCATGCTGACAAACTTGATCCACTGAACCTTCGATCTGATAAATTGTATCTTTTCCTGATTCAAATGCAGTCAATGCTGTTTTGAAATCCATCGAATTTTTCTTTTCAAATTTTGTACCGAATGATCCCGTTGATGGAGCAGATGAACATGCTGCTATTGCCATAAGGCCAATGATATAAATTGCTTTTTTCATTTTAACTTATTTTACCTTCCAAAATTAAGGAATGGTGCTTGTAATTTATCAAAAAATAAAGGCTATTTTTGAAATCATTATGAACAACAACGAAATGAATGAACAACCTTTGGATATAGAATTGTCAGAAGAAACCGCTGAAGGTACTTATAGCAATTTGGCCATTATCACTCACAGTCAAGCTGAATTTGTAATTGATTTTGTGAGAATATTGCCCGGCATTCCAAAAGGCAAAGTAAAAAGCAGAATCATCATGACCCCGCAACATGCTAAAAGGTTACTTTATGCATTGGGTGATAACATGTCCAAATTCGAAAATAATTTTGGAGAAGTAGATATCAGTGGCGGCAATGATGGCAACAGTGGTTTTCCGATCAATTTTGGCGGAATGACCGGTCAAGCTTAATTTAAAATATTGAACCATAAAAAAAGGGATAATTGAATTATCCCTTTTTTCATTTATCGCATTTGGTATTAATAACCCAGCGTTTTTAACATACTCTTATAGGTTTGCTCTTTCGAAAACAGTTTGGTGTTGTATTCTCCATTTTCATCTACAGAAATGATGATGTGCTTAGGAGCAGGTGTCAAACAGTGTTGAATGCCTCCATATCCGCCGATGCTTTCCTGGTATGCACCGGTATGGAAATAACCAATGTACATAGGATCATTTGAATCATAAACCGGCAAATAGATAGCATTTGCGTGCTGTTCACTGTTATAATAATCGTCGCTATCACAAGTGATACCACCCAAAAGCACTCTTTCATAGGTTTTATCCCAATTGTTTAATGGGAACATGATGAATTTTTTATTGATGGCCCATGAATCCGGTAAAGTGGTCATGAAACTACTGTCGATCATGTTCCACTTTTCACGGTCGTTTTGCACCTTTTGATATTCAACTTTGAAGATTGCTCCACCACTTTCACCAACAGTGAATGAACCAAATTCGGTGAAGATATCAGGTTCAGGTACTTGGTTACTGTCACAAACTTGCTTCACCTGAGCTACAATTTCTGATGCCATGTACTCATAGTCGAAGTCAAATTTAAGGGAGTTTTTTATTGGAAATCCTCCCCCAATGTTCAAACTATCGAGTTCCGGACAGATCTTTTTCAATTCACAATATACGCTTAAGCATTTGTGCAACTCGTTCCAATAGTATGCATCGTCTTCAATTCCGGTATTGATAAAGAAGTGAAGCATTTTTACTTTCAACTTCTTGTTATTCTTAATTTTATCTTTAAAGATGGGCACTATGTCTTTGTAACCTATACCCAATCTGGAGGTGTAAAATGGAAATTTAGGTTCTTCCTCAGCTGCAATTCGAATTCCTACATTGAACTCGCCTTCAACAGATTCCGACAATAAATCTATCTCACGAAGGTTGTCTATAACCGGAATCACATTTGAAAAACCCATATTGATGATCATCGCAATGTTATCAATATATGGTTGCAATTTGAACCCATTGCATACGATGTATTTGTCTTTATTGATCAAACCTTGCTCGTGCAAAGACAAGATCAAATTGATATCAAATGCAGATGAAGTCTCCAGATGAACATCATTTCGAAGCACTTCCTCAAGTACATGACTGAAATGAGAACTCTTGGTACAATAGCAGTAATTGTACTTGGCTTTATAATCTACTTTGGCCATTGCAACATTGAACCAAGTTCGGGCCTTGCGAATATTTTCACTGATTTTAGGCAAGTAAGTGAACTTAAGTGGAGTACCATATTGTTCAACAATATCCATCAGAGGAATGTTGTGGAAAGTTAATTCATGGTCTTCATTCAGGGCGAATTCATCTACCGGAAAATCAAAAGTTTGATTAATTAGATCAATGTACTTGTCTTTCATTTTTTAAATGTAACTGAGTTGGATTAATATTTTAACGCAAATGTAACTAAGTTACAAGGATTAAAAAAGGAGAAAATGAAAGAATAATTTCCGTGAAATCAATCAATAATAGAAAACATCTTCTCGCTTAAAGTTCTTAGTATTAAAGAGATATGAAATAGAGACCCCTAAATACGATCCTCTATAGCCCATACTGAACAATTTTGGAGAGTTCAAATTGTTTGTATTTCGGATTTCTAAATCAACCGAATTGGTAAAAGATTGCCTGTAAATAGCAGAAAATATGAAAGCATTTCCAGCAACATTAACATTTGCAATCTCTAAACCCAAGTTAAGCATTGGATATATTTTAGACTGAGAAACCTCTCTTATTGTGAATGTATTGTTCTTATTTGACAATAAATTTTCAGTTTTATTCATTGCATAATTGACACTCACACCAATTAAAGCTCTTATTTTACTGTTTGAACGGAATCCCAATTTGGAAATAAAATTGATCGGAATCTCAATGTTGTTAAAATTGTGCTTGAGTAAATCCCCATTTTGGTTACTGTCATTAAAAAATCGGTACCCCTTGTTGACAAAATTTATACCGCTGGCTATGGTCATTTTTTTATTGAAACCATATTGAACGGCAAATCCAGCGCTGAAACCTGATTTAAAACGCAGATTGAATTGACTTTTAATGCTGTCAATAACATAACAACGCGAAGATAAAAAACTTGCAGTTGGTCCAATTCTCCATCCTTCTTGAGATTTTGAAACCAAGACTGATAACATTAAAACGGAAAGTACTATGCTTTTCAATTTCATTTCCGCAAACCTATGATTATTTTTTTTCATTCTTTTCTTTTTTTCCTAACAGTAAAACCACAGAAACAATGGCATACAAGTCAGATTTCGATATATAACGGATTATCTCTAATTTTGTTACCTTTAACAAAGTGAATACCGACGAAATAATAGAAGCGTTTTATGGCCTTGGAAAATCTTTAAAAGCCATTCCTGAATATGTGATTGAAACTGCTCACATTTCCAACAATTGGTTTACACCTTTAAACATTAAAACTGCCGGAGAAAAGTGGTCTTTAGCGCTCTCAGAAAACAATATTCGAAACTGGTTTCAAGACATAGTACCATCTGATACACCAAAAAAAATCGGTATCATCATGGCCGGAAATATTCCGTTTGTTGGTTTACATGACCTGCTCTGTGTATTAGCAAAAGGCCATCATGCAGTAGTGAAGCTATCTTCTAATGATGAGGTTTTAATGGGTCATGCGATTGCTATTCTCAGACAATATTCAACTGATATCGATTCAAGAATCACTCTAACTGATTCTTTAAAAGGCATTGATGCATTAATTGCAACCGGCAGCAACAATTCTTCCAGGTATTTTGAGCATTATTTCAGGAATGTTCCAACACTTATCAGAAAAAACAGAACCTCTATTGCTGTATTGTCCGGCAATGAAACAGATGAGGAATTGATTCGCTTATCAGATGATATATACACTTATTTTGGATTGGGCTGCAGAAATGTAACACATTTAATACTTCCACAGGGATTTGAACTAAGACGTATGTATGAAGCTTTTGATAAATACATGGACATTGTCAATCATCACAAATACTACAACAATTACATGTATCATAAGTCAATATTGTTAATGAATCTCTCCAAACATTACGACAATGGCTTTATGTTGTTTCAAGAAAAAGAAGAACTGCATGCCCCTATTGCTACTTTAAATTATCACTACTATACTTCAAATGATCAGATCGATTCCTACATTCATCAACATCAAGATGCATTGCAGTGTGTGATAACAAATTTAAAACTCAGTACTGACACAGAATCATTTGGCAACAGCCAGTCTCCGGGCTTGGAAGACTATGCTGATAAAGTCAACACCATTGAATTCTTAAACAAAGTTTAAATTCTACACTTTCTACACTTATGGGGCAATTGTATCAATGCCACAAAGTCAGATCAAGGACTCCTTTCGTATATTTTACTAAGTACACCATTCAAAGACCTTTAAAATAAGAAAGCCCGATATTGCTATCGGGCCCTCGCCTA
Organism: Bacteroidia bacterium; assembly: GCA_036405075.1. GTDB lineage: Bacteria > Bacteroidota > Bacteroidia > NS11-12g > UBA955 > JABMMZ01. The sequence goes on from DASWYG010000269.1 coordinate 5,452, forward strand.
TCATATTGAAAAACTTCTGAATCAGAATTATAATTTCACCATCGTGGTACCTGCAAATTGATCGTCGGACAATTGCACCACAATATGATAAATACCTTTGCTCCAATCTTGAGTATCTATGATTTCCATTTCACTCAAATTGTTCATGGTGTATATGGTTCTGCCCATTTGGTCAATTACTTTAATGTTTACGATGTTTGATTTTTCACTCAATACACTGATGTTGTTATTGAATGGGTTAGGTAAAAACGTAATGCCTAAATCTTCAAACACATTGATTGATGTGAAATTAGGAACATTCAATGTTTGAACACTTGAATCAATACAACCACCGGTCGTTTGTGTTTTTAGTGACACCTGAACACTAGAATTGTTGTATGCACTGAAATCTGATGTGAATGACTCAGTAGATCCAATCACAGTAGATCCAACTTTCCAAACATAGGAAGCATTTGATGCCTGATCTGCCAGAAAATTGTAGTTTTTCCAATTACGTGTAAAAGTAAATCCCGCATCCGCTGCTGTATTAACTGTTACTGTGATTGGTCCGTATGTTTTTGAACATGAATTTTTTGTACCAATATAGGTCAACACATCTCCTGTTTTTAATCCTGTATATGCAAAGCTGCTTGAAGCAGATTTTGCTTTTGATACATTGTTTAAGAAAAACTCATACTCAGTGTAACCGGCTTTTGCTTGCAAAGTATTTGATGTACCACAAATGGATACATTTCCAGATGTATTGGTGCTGGTATCAACCGGTTGATCGATGGTATATGCGATGGTTTCTTCTATAGGAGGACAAGTGGTGCTTAAACTATCCACTATTCGAATTCTAAGTGAATCACTTACAGTTGGTGAAAACTTATAAATGGTATCTTTTAAAAATAGTCCGCCATTGAATGATATGGAATATTTTGCATTGAACAATGAAGTGATGGTAGCGGTTAACTCATTGCCCTTGCATGTTCTGTCATTGAAAATTACACCGTATTGCAAGTTAGAACATGCATTGGTTTTAATTGAAAAGACAGTATCAGAGATAGAACAAGGTCCTGCAGCATGTGACCTCAATGTAACTTGGTAGGTTGTATTCGGGTTCAATCCGGTAACTTCAAGAGCTGTGTCTCCGGTGCTTTGTGCAAAGCTGCCATTGTCTATTTTGAATTCAACCTTTGTTATTTTACTTGGTTTGGTCCATTTAACATTGATCTGTCCGGTTGTTTTGGTAAACGACAAATTGTTTGGATTGATACTTTTAACAACCACTATTTTTTGTGTGTTTGATGCAACACTAAAGCAAGCATTCGTACTTTTTGCCAGTGCATACACATTGATGTTACTGGTTCCGGTAAATGCTTGTGTAAGCGATTTTGTTCTGTAAGTTAAAACACCATTCACATACCAATGTACACTGTCTATATTGTTACCAGATGCAGTCATGGTAATATTATAATTGTTGCAAAAACTGTCTGAACTTGAGCTGGAAGCTATACTTACAGTTGGCTTCGGATACCAATTCAAACGAAATGGTGCTGAAGTTGCTGAGCAAGAAGTGCTGTTTGAGGTTATTTTTACTCTGTATGTACCGGTGTCTTTAACATAAACAGATCTGGTCGTTTGATTGCTGTGTAACCAGAGATATGACAAGCCAGATATATTGGTGCCGGATATCAACAAAGAATCACCTTGACAAACAGATCCTACTGTTCCATTGGTAATTAAAGCACTTGGAGAAGCTGTAACTGTCATCGGGATGGTATCAGGAGCACTGGTACCTTTGCTGTTCTTAACCGTTAAAATGGCAAATTTGGTACCCGAAGACGTGAACGACACGGTAGGGTTTTGAGAAGTTGAAGTAGAAGGAGAACCTCCTACAAATTTCCAGGCATAAGAAGTTGGAGTATTGGTACCTGAACCTGTAAATGCCACTGGATAATTGGTACAAGTTTGTGTTGATCCTACAGAGGGTTGTGCTTTTGGTAATAAACTGGATGGATCCATTTTGAAAGTTTTACCATAAACCTGATCACCGGCATCATTGCTTGAATTGTTGTTTGTTGCCATTACAACCACATGAAAGTAAACCGGACCAACATTGGTGCTTGGTGCTTTCCATTCGAATGTCCAGTTGGTACTGTCTGTTGTTACTTGAGCCGTTCCGGTACTGGTATGTTGAATGTATTGACGAGTAGCTGAATTGATATTGGCCGTTACTTTAGAAGTTCTTGAGCCAACATTGGTAAGTGTACCTATTGGAGCATCAGCACCGTTTAAAACTGTTACCTGAAAACCGAATTTTGATTTTCCTGATTGCTTATAGCTCACTGTAACCTCATAAGTAGAGTCAGGTATGTAACCGTTTCCGGTAAAATTACCATAAAGTAAAAGCTTGTTTAGATTAGCATTTCCAGAAGTGATCATTGAACCACCATGACAAGAGGTACAATTGGATTCACCGGGTGCATTGGAATAGCCCCCACCCGGGCCACTGGCACTCATAATAGCGCTTGTTAGAACAAGGATGAACGACGCACCCACAATTAAATTTCGCAAGTAGATTTTTCTCATAATATACCGCAAAATTCAAGCATTACACCGATTTATCGTTTCAACGAATTAAAATATGACACAGAATTGACAATGCCCGTCATCATTGGGTTCTAAACCAAACGATGATTAATTATTTCTTCTATTCGTTTAAATAATTGTAAAGGAGTGTGTTTGCGCCAGAACAAATTATCGAGTTCGCCTCCAAAATTGAGATAATAGTCGGCATGGGCCAATTTGAATTCATCCAATACATGTTCTCTGAAATTAATCAGAGCAATCCATCCTTCATCCAGATCATTGTACCACTCTTCATAATAACTATCATCTGAAGAATGAAAATTCAATACATTTTCGCCTATTAAAATGAATTTATCAATTCCTTGATCTTGAAGCAATTCAATTACTTCACGTTTCA
>DASWYG010000270.1:0-8940 GCA_036405075.1 Bacteroidia bacterium
GACTTTAACCTTAATTATTTTCCGCCTTCTTTGATCTTTTGCTGATAGTACAATGCCTCTTGGAAGTTTGGACTGATCACCAAAGCTGAATCCAAATAGTTCATCGCCATTTCAGCATTCATTTGATTCAGAGAAATCTTAGCTTTATCCAGATAACAGAAAGCCCTCAATTTTACCATTTGAGTATTGTTTTCGTCTATGTTTACTTCGATGGACTCGCTATCGTCTTTTGAACTGTATAAAACGCGGTTGATTGTGCTTTCATATTGAGCAACATCGTTGTTTTTTGCATAATTCATGGCAGCAATCATGTAAAGATGCTTGTTTTTACCTGAAATTTTGTGCAATTTTTCGAGAGTTGCCAAAGCTTCGTCGATTTTACTGCGACTGCCAAGTAGTAAACTCTTGAATTCTAATAGATTAGCCTTATTCGGATTGAGTTTTAATGCACTGTCTACTATAACTTCACCTGCATCATAATTTTTTAACTTTTTGATATAATAATGAGACAATGAATCATAATAATCTCCAATATTCTTTTTATCGTTGATTGTCAAGTGATTAAGTGCTACAACAGCGGTAATGTAATCATGTCTGGTATAGGCATTTTTATAGACAGTTTGCCAATCATCACTCTGAGCATTTTTACTTAAACATCCAGAAAAAACAAGGGTCGAGGCAACCAAAACGAAGGTAATGCGTCTAAAAATATAAGTCATTAATTGTTTGTAATTTGCGCAAAAATAGGATAAAAATCAAAAATTTTCGTAGTTTAGTTGTAAATTTGCTAAGTTGTTGTAATGAAACTAAATAAAGTCGTATTTTCTTTGTTTTTCGGATTGATTTTTGGCATGGAAGTGTCGGGTCAATGTGGTACGGCTTTCATTTCTTCTGACGATACAATTGTATGTGTTCCCAAAATTGTCAGATTTAAGATCAATAAATTTCCGGCAGGAACCACTTTTGAATGGGATTTGGGTTCAGGCTACGTCAACTCAGACAGCACATACACGAAGTTGTATTCCGTTTCAGGCGTATACAATGTTAGGGTTAAATTGAAATACCTTGATGGAAGTACTTGTGTCTTGGATAAAAGCAACTTCATTCAGGCAAAACCTGTCCCTATTCCTCAATTCACTGTTTCTAAAACTGTTATTTGCAATTACAAAGACAGTATTTTGATCACAGATGTTACTTCAAAAACAGTCTCAAGAGATTGGTTGATAGACAATACACTTTACAGCAACGGGCCCAAAAGCATAATGGCAATGTTCAGACCACCTACAGGTTTGAAAAGTTTTACCATTTTCATGAAAGACAGTTTCGGTTGTGAAGGAAAGAAGACTTTTGACGATGCTGTGCTTTTGCCGGATTCGATCTCTGTTGATTTTACCTCGGATAAAAGCGTAGGTTGTATTCCCAAACTGGTTTCATTTACAAGTTTGACCGATACATTGGGGTATAAAATTTCTTCCTGGAATTGGTTGTTTCCAGGTGCTAGTCCTTCAAGTTCAAATAAAAAACACCCTACAGGAATCGTTTACAATTCTAAAGATACTTTTGATGTTACATTAAGAATCACAACTGACAGAGGTTGTGTTTATGAAAAATCTGAAAAAGATTTTCTGATGTTTGCGGACAGCACGGTTTTAAACGTCTCATTCAACAAGACCCTGCTGTGTGGCAGTGAAGATTTGATCGTAACACTGAACAATGGTCGCAGCTCAGATCCTGTGTTTGATGTAACTCCTTTGGATTATAACAGGACCATCATCAATCCAAATAAACACAAATTTAAGTTTACTAATTTTGGTAATTACTCGGTTCACGTTAAAGATGATATCAATGGATGTGTTTCTGAGAAAGAATTCAAAAACCTGATTGCGATCAATGGTCCAATCGCAGGATTTAATATTCCCAATAACATCAGTTGTTTAAAACCTGATACTTTTACTGTTTTTGATACTTCAAGAGTCAATTCAGGTGTTAGTAAGACCTACAGATGGGATGTTTATGATGTTGCCAATCCAAATCTTAGTGTATACAATACTACAGGATCACCGGCAAATTTGGTGTGCAGCAACAGCGGAACATATTCAGTCAGATTGATTGTAACGGGAAGCAATGGTTGTAAAGATACTTTAAGAAAAAATTCAATTCTTGAAATCAAGAAAATTGAACCTAATTTCAGATGGATTCCCGTGCCAGCCTGTCCGATTGAGCAAATGCAATTTGAGAATCGAACACCTAGAGGTACGAGTAAGGCTGTAAATAAATATACCTGGACATTCTATAATTTGAGCAATGGTGTTATCAAAAGGGATTCAGCTACTAATCCTGTTATTAGCTATCCTGATACCGGGCATTATACAGTGAAATTGGTTGCTTATAATAAACTTGGTTGCAAGGATTCCATCACATTGACAAAAAAGATAGTAGTTGAAAGGCCGATTCCAAAATTCAGAATCACTGACTCACTTAGTTGTAACAATCGTTTTGTTGGATTAAAAGTGCTTTATAAAGATTCGGCTTATTATCAAAGTTACCATCACAGGTGGTTCTTTCAACACACAGACAGTGTAAATATCAATTATGTGTTTGATGGTGATTCAGTAAGGGTAAATCTATTGCCCGGAATGTATAACATTCGATACAATCGTTTTTCAAATAGGAATACATGCTTTGATACACTCAAAGTGCCTTTCAGGTTAAAAATAAGTGGGGTAAATTTTCAAGCAACGATTAATCCGATAAAGGTTTGTAATCCATATACAGCCACTCTAACTGCTATCAAGACCAACAGTTACAATTTCTACAACAACATTACTGCTCCGATCACCAATAATTGGTCTCATGAATATGACACAAACAAAGTGGCAATTCGTCAACCATCAAAAAATCCATCTCCTGTTGTCATTAAAAAGTCAGGATATTTCTCATTTAAATTCAAATACACACATCCATCAGGGTGCAATGATTCCAGTAATACCACTACTATGACTTCCGGTGTGGTTGCCAACTATATGCCAAACCTGAACTCTTATTACGCTTGCGTTGGAAAACCTCTTGCATTGTTTAATCGTTCTGATAAAGATGCTGTTGCATACAAATGGTTCGTAAAAGACTCTGGAAGTGGGGCAGTTTTTTTACCTTCTGCAACGGCTAAGGATCCTAAAGTTGTTTTCGGCAATAGTGGAATCTTTAAATTGGGTTTGATTGCTTATGGTAATGGAAACTGTACCGATACGATCATTAATGCTATTTATTCCAACAATATAAAAGCGCAATTTTCAAGTGTTGATACATTGAATTATTGTGCGCCTATCATTGCCAGAATCAATGCTGTTAGGCACCCTGCAATTATTGAGTACAGGTGGTATATGGGTAACGGCGATTCTATAACCAATAACATCAGTACATTTGGATATTTATACAAAAGCAATACAGGTCCCGAAGGAAGTGATGTTAAACTGGTCGTTAGAGCCTATGGATGTAACGATACTTCTGATAGAAAAGGATTCATCAAAGTAATTGGACCTATTCCAAAATTCAATTTAACCAATAACATCGGATGTGAAAAACTGAAGGTGAAATTCAATAACGAAAGTAAATATTATAAGCGCTTTTTCCTTGAATATGGTGATGGTAGTGTGTTGGATTCGGTCAATTTCAATTTCCATACTTATCAGATCTATGATAGATCATTGCCATACCAAAGGTTTAAACCAACACTTTCTGTCATCGATTCATTTGGATGCATAGTTCAATATGAAAAAGACACTGTATTTGTGTTGAAATCTCCGGAGCCGAAATTCAGTGTAAACAACGATACCGGTTGTGCCAATTTAAATGTTCAGTTTAGAAATACGACAGTAGGCGGTGTAACATACAAATGGGATTTTGATGGAAACGGCACCATCGATAATACCAGTTTTGCACCTAGATATTCATATCCTGATGGTGATTTTAATCCGGTAATGATTGCCAAAGCTAGCAATGGTTGCGAGGATACTGCGAGAAATCAGGTGTTTATTAAGTCATACAAACGACCGGACGTGTCATTTGCTGTGAGTAGTGATACAATTTGTTACAATGAGGCCATTACATTTACTGGCAATAATGTTCCAAATAATGCAGATGTTGTCGATTGGATATGGGATTTTGGTGATCCAAATACGTTTAAGGATACAGCTTATACAAGAGTTGCAAAGTTCAACTTCAAACGTATATTATTAAGTCAGGTGATGTTGTTGGTTAAAGATAAGAATGGATGCACAGATACATCTGCAAGATTCATTTATACCAATGATACCATTGGCCCTAAGTCGACCCCAATGAACTATATAACAGTTAGCAATAATCAATTCATAGACATCAATTGGGGCAAATCAAAATTCAAGGATTATACGGCATATCACCTGTATAATGACAACTCTCCAAATTTCAATCTGTTGTATACCACAGCTAACATAGTGGATACCACATTTAGAGTCAGCAATGGTATTGATGTCAATGGAACCAGATATTGTTTCAACATTAAAACCAAAGACAAGTGCAACAATTTAGGGTCATTTACCCTTTCACATTGTTCTATTTTGTTGCAAATAAGAGATACGGCGCAGAATGATCTGATATTGGATTGGCTGCCTTATGAAGGCTGGGGACTCGGAAATGTAAGGCGTTATAGAATTTACAGAAGTGATGCAGGAGGGAAGTTTAATCTTTTAGATTCAGTATCTGGAAATACAACCAGTTACAGAGATAAAAAATTATGTACCAAAGTGTATTGTTACTACATCGAGGCGGTTGAAAAAAACAACAAATGGGTGTCTAAAAGTAATACAGTTTGTAAAACACCATTGTATATTTATCCAAGTGTAGCGGTCAATTCCACTCGAACAACTGTATTGTCAAGTAATCAAACATATACTCAATGGAGTCCTTATAAGTTTGTAAAAAATGTTGACCATTATATTGTTTCAAGATCTTCATTGGGATCTGGAAAAGACTTTGATTATGCGCAGGTTGACAGTTCAGGATTTATAGATAAGGACCCTTATTTGGAAACCAATAAGAAGTCATATACTTACACAGTGAGAGCAGTGGATCATTGTGGTGCCGAATCACCCGAAAGTCCTGTCAATACGACAATATTGTTGGGCGGTAAAAGTGAAGGATACACCGCAAAACTCAATTGGTCTGAATACAACAAATGGTTTTCAGGGGTTAAGAAGTATCAAATCTATATTAGAGAGAACAATACGTTTAAGGTGATAGGAACAATTGATACAGCATCATCTTTGTATGAATTTGATTTCCCTGATACCGAATTAGATGATTCAATTTGTTTCAAAATTCAAGCGATCAAAGACACTTCGGAATTGATTGAAAGTTTTTCGAATGTGCTGTGTTTGATTTCTGATGCTAAGATATTTATTCCCAATGCATTCACCCCTAACAATGACGGTAAGAACGATGTTTTCATACCAAGGGCGATTTTGATCTTTAACCAGACCGGAAATCCTATATTGGATTACGAATTGGAGATATTTAACCGTTGGGGCGAAAGGGTATTCTTTACCAATGATGTCAATCAAGGTTGGGACGGGGTCTACAATGGCGAGGTATGCCAACAAGGACAATACATCTATCGTGTTAGGGCACTTGCTTTAGATGGAGTAACTGCTTTCAATTTAGAAGGATCATTTGTCCTTTTGAGATAAGCGACGGTTTGCCTATTTTTGCACTCTTTTAACCGGAGAGTGTTACATGTTTGAAAATTTAAGTTTAAAATTAGAAAAAGCCTTTAAAAGCCTGAAAGGGCAGGGCAGAATTACTGAAATAAATGTCGCTGAAACCGTTAAGGAAATCAGGAAAGCATTGATAGATGCCGACGTAAATTATAAAATTGCCAAGACTTTTACAGATCAGGTTAAGACCAAAGCATTGGGTCAAAATGTCCTGACCAGTGTTTCTCCCGGTCAATTGATGACTAAAATTGTCAATGATGAATTGGTGGAATTATTGGGCGGTGATCAAAAGGACATCAACATCACAGGTAGTCCGGCAATCATTCTTATAGCAGGTTTGCAAGGTTCGGGTAAAACCACATTTTCGGGTAAGCTGGCCAAATTCATTAAATCAAAGGGAAGGAATCCATTATTGGTTGCTTGTGATGTATACAGACCGGCGGCAATTGAACAGTTAAAGGTTCTGGGACAATCGATCAATACCGATGTTTACACAGAAACAGAAAATAAGAACCCGGTAGAAATTGCCAAAAATGCCATTGCTTATGCAAAACAACACAACAACAATGTAGTGATCGTGGATACTGCAGGTCGATTGAGTATCGATGAGCAAATGATGCAAGAAATTTATGACATCAAACTGGCATTGACCCCCGGTGAAATTTTGTTTGTTGTGGATGCCATGACCGGTCAGGATGCGGTGAATACAGCAAAAAACTTCAATGATCGATTGGATTTTGATGGTGTTGTTTTAAGTAAAATGGACGGTGATACCAGAGGTGGTGCAGCTTTATCTATTAAATCGGAAGTCAATAAACCCATTAAATTTGTAAGTAACGGTGAGAAGTTAGACGCTTTGGATGTTTTCTTCCCGGATAGAATGGCCAGCAGGATCTTGGGCATGGGTGATATTGTCAGTTTGGTAGAAAGAGCTCAATCCGTTTACGACGAAGAAGAAGCCAAAAAACTAAATAAAAAGATATCCAAAAATGATTTTGATTTTGATGATTTTATCAATCAGTTGCAACAAATCAAAAAGATGGGTAACATCAAAGATCTGATGGCTATGATTCCAGGTGTTGGAAATAAGATCAAAGATTTGGATGTTGATGAAAACTCGTTTAAGGGCATCGAAAGTTTGATCTATTCTATGACCCCATCAGAAAGGAAAAATCCTGATCTTTTGAATGCATCAAGAAAAAACAGAATTGTTAAAGGCAGTGGCAGATCCATTCAAGAGTTAAATAAATTACTGGATCAGTTTGCTGAGATGAAGAAAATGATGAAATCTATGAACAAAATGAGAATGGGAAGATAATTTTTCATTTTTTTTGACAGATTTAAGTCATATTTGAGTTTTTTTAACAATTAGATGACACTAAAGTGTTAATTTTGAGGCACTAAAATGTCTCTATTTATGTTAAGAAAACTCACTATTCTTGCTTTAGTTCTTTTACCTTTAACAAGTTTTTCGCAATCGAAATTAACTTTTAATGAGTACTTCGACTATTCAACCGGGTATTGTCCCGGAGATCCCCAATACGACAATTGGGTAAACCTCATCACTTCACTTGACACAACTGCCGACAAGTATCTTAAGATGACCATCAAAGGTACTTATGACATGACAGGTAAGACATGTACCGACAAGTATGCTGTAAGGCAAATTGCGGATGCACTTTACCAAGGTTATGATGCATCTATCACTTGCGATGGAATGACATGGAATGTTGGTACCGGTTGTTCAGACTTTAACTGTGGCAACAACAGCGATTACATTGAACTAACCCTCAATCAATCGACTTGTAATTGTGGTACATCGTATACCATACGCCCGGGTATCACTTCTCCAAATTGGGGAGGAATCAATACAGAAACATGTCAATGGCGCGCACAAAATGCCAACCAGGACATGATTTTGGAGATCATCAGAGTTTATGGCAGTGATAATCTCAGTGTCATCGGTTTTAAAATGCCTGATCCATGTTCTTACATTCAAGATTTATCTGTCAATGTAGGTAACTTCGGTACAAACACTGTTAACGATTTTTATATTGGTTATTCTATTGATGGTGTGATTCAAACACCAATTTATATTTCCAAGCCAATCAACAGCGATGAAACCATCGAATATTTGTTGGCTTCAGGTTTTAATTTTTCAGCTAATACCAATTACGATTTTAGAGTTTGGACTTATGACCCTAATGCCAATCCTGATTCTGAAACAGACAATGATACTCTAGATTTTAATTACACCCATACCGGTACTCCTCCGGTTCCGGTTGCCGATGATTATGTCAATTGCGGTGTAGGTAAAGTGGACATTGAAGCTAAATCTGATGATGTCATAGCTTGGTACAATTCACCAACAGGTGGCAACATGCTGGGTATGGGTCCTCAGTTTACAACTCCTTTCCTTCGTTCAACAACTAATTTCTATGCCGAGGCTTTGAGATTTAAATCGCCTGGAAGTACTTTAAGTACAGGTTTCCACAATTACACTGTTCTGTCTTATGACCCAAATCAATACAATGGAGCAATGATCAAATTGAGAGCAAATGATATGTTGAGATTAACAGGAATAAAGGTGCAATCTACTTTTAACAATCCAACTCCATATTACAGAGTTTATGTCAGGGAAGGTGGTTTCAGTGGTTTTGAGCAAGACTCATCAACCTGGACCAGAATTTTTGATGCTGAATTGAGCAATGGCGGAACTTTTAATACCATTCCTGTTGATTTGATCATGAAACCAGGAATTGATTATGGCGTATATGTAACCACCGATCCTAAAAATGGAGAAGATCTTTGGATCAATTATGGTGTGAACTCATATAACAATGGTGACATCAATATTGAAGGCGGTAATTACATGTATGGCTTATTCGACCAAATTGGTACTCCTTGGACACTGGATTGTGAATTGACTTATGAAAAAACATGTGTTTCTGCTTCAAGAGAAACGGTTAAAGTTGTTATCAATCCGAAACCTTTTGGCTCTGATTTGATAGCTGCTAGCGGGTTTAATGGTAAATACGATCTTGGTGCAGGTAATAGACCTGATATTTCTGAAGTAGGTAAGAATATTCAATACGAATTGACTGTTCCAACAGGATATGACAATAGTGATTATGATAACACCTGGACTGTAAATTCTGTTGAAATAGAATCTGAATACGGTGTTCCATTA
>DASWYG010000271.1:0-1587 GCA_036405075.1 Bacteroidia bacterium
TACTTTAACCTCTTGGTTAGGTGTAAGTGGATTTGCGTCATGATCCACATAGGCAACAATTGTAAAACCACTTGTAGATGAAGATGTATTGTAAACGCCTACATCAATATTCCCAAAATCTTTAACTTGGCTCCAAGTATAACCGCTTGGCAGTTTTAAATTGATTTTACAGGTTGAAACAATACTTCCATTGATGAATTCAATCTTTAACTTGGTATTATCCAAAGCATCAATAGTTGGAACCCAGTTATAGTCTACATAAGAGGCACCAGTTGTGGTAGTCGCATAAATTTTGTCATAGATTTGTTTGGTGAATGTTGCTTCTGTTTTCAATGAAAAAGTAGTTAAAAGCATACTCTTAGCTGCTACATTGTGTAACCATTGAGCAAAATCAATATCCATAGGACATAAACCAGTACTGTAAAAAACATTAAAATCAGCTTTCTCTTTATCCGCTCCCGGCATTACTTCACCAATATTAAATCTTCTTACTTTATCTTTATACAACATATAAGTGTTCCAATAACAAGGTTGACTGTTATTACTTGAAAAAGAATTGAGTCCTAGATTTCGGTTAAAAGCACTATTAAAAGGATTGAAATTTTCGATGCCAATGCAACCATTGTATCCTTTTCCACAATTAGAACCACTTGTTTTTATGGCATAATCATCCGCTGCAGTGCGCATGAAAGTTTGCTTAGCTGATAAATAAAAACTTTTGTACTGGCTCCAAACTCTGTCATCTATACTTGCAGTTCCGGTAGCAACAAAACTGGTACAAGTTGAACTTATGCCTGTGCTTCTGTAATAACCAGGACATTTTACTGTCATGGCTGCCATTTCTTTCATACTCAAACCACTGCCTAAATAATTGTCAATTTGTGCTTTCATGGCTGTTTTTTGAGCAATACCATCTGATACGTAATTGAAATAAGGGTCCAAATCAACCATCGCATAATTGTTGCCTGTATTCAACCATGAGTTGGAGGTTGCGGCACTGTATGATGCAACTGACAACACATTGTTATCAAAATCCTCACTGCTTAAAGAAGCTACCCCAACTGTGTCCATTGTGTTGGGTGAGCACCATTTAAAATAACAATACTCCGGATGGTAAATAACCAAAGATTTAGCCCAACTTTCTTGCCAATAAGTCACAAAATCCTTTTCATTTGTTAGATTTTCAGGATATGTGTAATAAATACCATTTGACAAAAATGCAGAACTTGTTGAAGGGTAATACCCACCTGTAACCGGTAATACCGGAATTTTACTTCTAGCAATACCATATTCATCATAATATCCGGTCAATGTACTTCCATCTCTTTTTAGGAATTTTGGATTCTTCCAATAAGATGCAGCAGCATTATTACTAGCTAAACCGCCATCCGGTAATTGGTTATTGTAATTCAATATACTTAATGGGAATGTGGATGCGTTAAATCCACTGATATCCAAACTGTCATACCACTGGGCATACTGACCACCAGGCGACATATCAGACAACATGCTATTATAGGTTTGTTCGCATATAGAAGGGTTTTTACAATCCTCCATACATTCCTTATATGCATTTAACCAATCTTG
>DASWYG010000272.1:0-3554 GCA_036405075.1 Bacteroidia bacterium
GAAGCCATTAGCATTTGATGAAATTGGTCGTTCGAAACCTACTGTTGAATAACTTTTTTCCAGCAGCATAACTTTATTGCCATTTTCCAAACTGTAGATGTTGGATATATTGAAACCTGTTAGTTTGTAATCTGCTTTTGCTTTTCTCGATTTCAACGGATAGAAGTTTTCCATCTCCTTATTGTCGTATTTATGGTCATAAATAGAAGTGATTTTTAATCCATCAAATTCAATTACAGATATAGAATTCTTATTGACCGGATCTACATCACCTACACTTACTTGCATTTTGGCCTCTTTGGAATAAAAAAATGTTAATCTTGCTTTGCCATTTTTCTCAAGATTAAAAAACCATGAACCGATCCAATTACCAGGTTCATCAATTTCAATTTCACTTGTTGAATTACCTTTTTCATCCAATGACAAGAATTTAAAATCTTCCTTTGTTTCAGATGGATTTGTTCTGCGAATTAAAAAATAAACCCTTCCCAAATTATTAATTAAGAAATTATCTACCCTATCATTGTTGACATTGGCGCCAGTATTGTATTCATCAGAACCCTTAAAAGCACCATCAGTCAAAGCCGGTGCAGTTATGTCTTTAGTCCAGATCAGCTTTTTCATTCCTGCCTGGTATACCCTGAAATAAAAATCAGAAGATTTCTGTGTTTTCTTAACCATTCCTACCAATAGTATTTTTGAACCATCAGGAGATAGCTTTACATCAAAATTTGTATTTTTTGCTAAGTAACCCAAATTGAGTTCCATTACCTCGACCGATTCTTCTTGATTGATGATGCAGTCTTCACCTAATTCAACAAAATATATCTTTCCTATGGACCCTTTTCTTTTGGTATAAAAGAGAAATGTCTTTCCCTCGTTCACAATAATATTCTCAATATAAATGCATTTATCCAGAGTCATTTGACCATCGATGATATTGACATTTTCTTGTCGTATCGGTTCTCCTAAAGTCATATCATCTTCCACTGGATAAAACACTGCACTCTGATCAACAATCATGCGTGTACTTTCGCCAACCAACAAATACGGTTTACCGCCAATGGTAAAATTTCCTAAGATATTGGTGATTTTTTTGTGTTTAATTGGTGCTCCTTTTACAACTGCAGCTCGCTGCGAATAAGCATTAACCGAACAAAACAATACAGTTAAAACGAGAATTGTGAGTTTCAATATTTTATTCATTTCAACAAATTAAAACAATTTACCCTGAAACAACAAAACTTCATCTAAACTTTTTACTATCAAATATTTGTATGTGTTTTGCTTAAAAACTCATGCTCTAACTTCACTGGGGAATATCTGTGAATCAACAACTTTTAATTGACTATAAATGAGGGCTATATTCTTTAAGCAAATAAATACGGGCACTTCTTCTTTGAACATCTATTGAAACACTGTAAATTTGGATCTACACAATTAAAACAACTGAAATTCAACACCATTTAACTTTCACCGATATATCTATCCCATTTATAACTCAAATCACTTTTATTTTTGATTTAAGCTTTTACATTTGTAGGATTTAATTTAACAAACAGCGATAAATATGAAACGTCGTGAACTCATAAAAATATTAGGACTTGGCAGTGTGACTCTAGGTTTGAGCAATTCTGCACTCGCCAACACTTCTAAAAAAACAAACAAACCATTGGTCTTAAGCACCTGGTACAATCAATCTGTAACAGCCAATCTTGAAGCATGGAAAGTATTAGAATCTAAAGGTACTGCTCTTGATGCTGTTGAAGCCGGAGTAAAGGTTTCTGAAAACGACATCAACAATTGTTGCGTTGGCTTGAGTGCCAATCCTGACCGAGACGGCTACGTTACCCTCGACGCCAGTATCATGAACCACAAATTTGAAATTGGTGCCGTAGCGGCCATGGAACGCATCAAAAGCCCCATACATACCGCTAGACAGGTGATGGAAAATACACCACATGTGATGATTGTTGGTAAAGGTGCTCAGGATTTTGCTGTTTCTCAGGGAGCAGCTTTGGAATCGGGCATACTCAGTGATCATGCCGAAAGAGCCTATAAAGAATGGTTGAAGAAAAGTGACTATCAGCCACAGATGAACATCGAAAAAAACGAAGGCAAATTGGCTCCCGACTTTCTTGAATCAGGCGAATACAATCATGACACCATCGGCATGATCGCCATAGATGCAGAAGGCAATCTCAGCGGCGCTTGCACCACCAGTGGCATGGCATTCAAAATGCACGGCCGTGTTGGCGATTCTCCCATCATTGGTGCAGGTCTTTATGTTGACAATGAAGTGGGTGCTGCCACAGCTACCGGTCAGGGCGAAGAGGTGATTCGCATTTGCGGTAGTTTTCTGGTAGTTGAATTCATGCGACAAGGTTACAGTCCGGAAGAGGCATGCAAGAAAGCCGTTCAGCGCATTCAGGCTGCTAGTCCAAAAGATGTCAATAAAATTCAAGTGGGCTTTATAGCCATCAACAAAAAAGGTCAATACGGCAGTTATGCTTTGCACGATGGATTTGATTATGGCGTTACTTCTGCCGAAAAAGGCACTGAAAAAATTGAATCGAAATTCATTTTGAAGCATGCAAAAAATTGAAATTGCATGCAACAGCATCGGTTCGTGTATCCAAGCACTTAATGGTGGAGCAGACAGAATAGAACTTTTTGAAAACTTAAGTGACGGTGGTTGCACACCATCTTATGGCACCATTAAAGCTTCGCTCACCTTGGGTTTACCCATTTATGTAATGATCAGACCAAGAGGTGGAAATTTTTGTTACAACACAATTGAAACTGACATCATGCTGCATGACATTGAAGCTTGCAAAAACATAGGGGTACATGGCATTGTGTTTGGATGTTTGAATGCACATGGTGAGGTCGACATAGATTTGAACAAACGTTTACTCAATGCCTGGGCGGGACCGGCAACATTCCATCGAGCCATAGACCGATGTAAAGACATCAAATCGGCATCACACAAAGTATTGGATCTTGGATTTGAACGTATTCTCAGCAGCGGTGGCGCCAACGATGTACTGAAAGGTTTGAATCAACTTAAAAGCATGCAGGAGGACATTGGCAAACACATCGTGATCATGCCGGGAGCAGGTGTTACATCACAAAATGCTGCACATATCTTATCCATAACCGGATGCAACGAAATACATGCCACTTGCAAAAGCAGCTCACATTTCATGGACCCTAACTTCAATCCCGAATTCAAGGATGTAGAAACCATCAGCAATGAAATAGAAGTAAAAGCATTGGTGAAAGCTGTGAGAGAATTGTAATTTAGGAAAGAGCATTCGATAAGAAATTTCTCATTGGGAAATATCCAATCAAAAAAAAGACTGATAAAAATTATCAGTCTTTTGTATTAAAGAAAGTGTTGCAAAAATGTCACTAATCATGCATAACCACCAATTTGACCAAATATTGATCGGAACCTGAAGTCACAGTCAATAAATAGACCCCATTTGTCCATTCCTTTGTATCAATTACGACAAGATCATTTTCATTATTAAATTGAACGTCAAACTTCT
>DASWYG010000273.1:0-11361 GCA_036405075.1 Bacteroidia bacterium
TCTCTTCTGTCATTTTTTAAACGGGTTCAAAGTTATGTATCTTTTGTAAAGTATTGGTTTTACTAGCTGGAATGTATCAACAACTTATCAAATAGACATGATTCAAAATGGTCAATAAAGTTGACTAAAAAAATTATAACATAGAAAAATGATTTATTTTTAAATTCAGATATCAACATTATTAAGACCTATTACTTGCACAAATTCTATACTTCTGTTATTTCTTGATCTGTTTCTTCATTACAAAATCAGTCATAAAGTAACCTTCACCAATATCAAAATTTTCTACTTTATCGATCTTGAATCCATTCTTAAAATAGAAATTAATGGCTTTATAATTTTCTCTGTTGTCTGTTAATGTTACAAATGATTCGCCCTTCGAGGGGTCAATGTTCATCAGACTTTCAAGACATGCTATCACTTCACTTCCAATCTTTGAAGCATGATGAACAGGATCAATGTACAACTTATGAATGAAGTAATTTCCTTCTTCATTTTTACTCATCGATGTAAATCCTTTAACTTGATTTTCATGTTCAATGAAATAAAATCTTTGACCATTTTTGACCTGATCCAACATCGAATCATTTGAATAAAATTTATTCAACATATAGACGATTTGCTCCATGGAAATGAATTCAGAATAGTAAATTTTCCAAATTCTTTCGGCCATAACAGCAATCTCTGAAAGCTCACTGTCATTGACTTTTCTTAATGATACCTGCATTAGTTTTGTACGATGCCTAAACGCTTAGCCAAATCTTTTGGCAATGCATTTTTATGTATGTAGATGTTAATGGTTTTGTATCTAAAGTATGACATTGAACAGTACAAATACCCGCCACAATCATTTTCTGTACCCCAACTGTTTTTGATCTTGAAATAAAATTTTCCATTTTGATCTTGAACCAATCCTGTTGCATGCATGCCATGATCATCAGTGGTCTGATAATTGTCAAAAGCTACCTGACGTATACTGTCATTGATTGAGATTTCTGACATTGGTTGATTGAATGCTATACCCACTCTGCTTGCTCCGGCATCATTGAAAGCTTTATTGTCTTTGCCAACCTGAGTGATCAATGAATCATGTACCGGAACTATCGCAACTCCGTTTTTATATGAAAATCCTTTCTCGCTCACATCAGCTCCCCAGGCCCATGAAAAACCTTTTTTAAGAGACGACATGGCAATGCTTTCCAATTCATCTAATGGTAGATTATAACTTTGCATCATGGCCCAGTTGTCAGGAACTTCTATTGCAAATTGAGAATAATATGGGTGATGTGTAAATGAAGTCAATGAAACATAATCGTCCATATTTAAACCTAATGATTGTGAAAAACTTAAAGGTGTATATTCTTTATTTTCATACTTAAATGTTTTTGGAACAACACCCAAGTATGCATCTATTGCACCTGCAAATGCTGATTTCCAAGAACTGGTGAGCTTGCCTTGTGGGTTCGATTTCACTGCATCAACAATACCCTTTAGCACTGCATCCATTTCTGCATGGTTGTGTTTGTCGTAACCATAATTCAAACCTTTATAGACAGATTCTGGTACTATACCATATCTTTTAATGACCCATGGCAGATCATGAAATGCACCTCCAGGTCCGAAGTTATGAAAGCCATTCATTCTGACATAAGTTTCTGCTTTGCCCATGTATGCATTTCTTACAACAAACATTTCGCTTAAATTGTGTTTGCCCTTTCCCATTCGAATGAGCTCACTCTCGAAAAATGATAAGCTTGAAAAACTCCAGCATGTGCTGGTTCTGCTCTGGTTCTGAACTTCAGTGGCTTCTATGTCTGCAATCTTAGTGAAAAGATAACCGCCATTTTTTTTGTTTCTCAATGTATCACCTGAATAGGCATTTGAAAACATGAGAAAACAGATTGTAAAAACAATGTATTTCATTTATGATTCTTATTTTTGAAGTGTCAAAAGTGCAAAAAAATAAAGATAACTCAAAAAAATTATGATGAAGGCTATACAATATTCGTGTTTGGATTTTGGTTCTGAATTGCAAATTAAAAGCATAGAGTTGAGACGTCAGGTTTTGAGAATTCCATTGGGCTTGGATTTCACTCAGGATGAACTTGACAAAGAAATTGATCAGGTTCACATTGCTGCAATTGATGGTAACAACATCATCGCTGTCTTATTATTCGTATTGGATGTTACTGAACAAAAAGTAAAGATGAGACAAGTAGCGGTAGACCCAAAATATCAAGGTTCGGGTATTGGTAAACAACTGGTAGAATTTTCAGAGCAATGGTGCAAACTCAACGGATTCAATAAGATCGAATTGCATGCAAGAGCAAACGTATTGCCATTCTATGAGAAAATGAACTATGAAGTTGTTGGAAATACATTTCTGGAGGTCGGTATTCCTCATTTTAAAATGATCAAGAATCTCTAAATAAAAAAGGTATTGTTATTCACGTAAATACATACTTGAATTGAATGTTTTTTGTTCATTCAAGATCATGCCAAATCTTAATTAAAATTTAATCCATTTGAGTTATGTGAAATTATAGATTACTGTCTTAAATTTCACCCATGAAAAATTCACTCTTCATCGTCATTCTTTTGCTGTCATTGCCTTTGAAAGCTCAGGAGAAAGCAGTAGATTATTTCGTTCCGCCATCTGTTTCCGACAGATATTTTTATCTGTCTACTTCTAGCAGTTTAAGCGGAGATCTTGCAGATCTGCCTTTGGGATATACTTCCAGAAGATATTCATATACACCGCATTACAATGAAGACGGCTCTTTAGGGTTTAAATTCATACACCATGATGAAGATCTTTTTATGATCGAAAATCATGCATATTTTATTAAATTTAATGGCAATTCTGCTCAACTATATGGGTACAGTGATTACTTGGTTGATGATGATGGTTTTCTTATGGATGTATACAATGAGAGTTTCAAAACCATAGAAAATGCTACCATCTGGAAGGTGCCCAATGAAAGTTATCAAACAGTTGATCAATCCTATTACGACAACTATTACAAAACCAATATCAATGTAACCACATCCTATAAAACATTTAAAGTAGCAGATTATGAAAAACGTTTGTTGCAAGTTGAATACAGTAAGAGTGGACAGGTAAGAAAAGAGTATTATTTGAAGCATTATGGTTTGATCGCCTATCAGGATTATAACGGTTCTATTTATGTGTCTGACATGAATGCACTTTTTATTTTACCAAAGGCACAAATGGATGCAATGGATGAGACAGCTCAAAGAAATAAGGCTTGGAAAATATATGAGTCTGTTAGGGATTATGCGATACCGGATTCTTTTTTCAATTACGGCAGCAACATCAGTAAATGGTACTTCAATAAAGTCGATACTTTAGCAAATTTGTATAGCCACATGATGATTAGAAATCCAGAAAAAATTGATGTTTACAGGTACATGTTATCCGTTAAATTACAGAATCTGGTGGCAAAAGTTTATGACGCCGGAAACAAATTGGATAAGACTTCACAAAAAACAAATATCAGTATGTATACCAATGATTACCTGATGCTGAGACCAAGTCCTGATTATGTACCCAAAACAGGTTTGAATACATATATCACAAATGTGGACCAGAATTATTATGAATTGTATTGGAAGATGGTGACCATATACATGAAATACACCATTAATAACAATGGGTATGACAAAGGCTATAAAGCATATTTGATAAAGCCTTTCATTTTGCAAACCATCAATGGAGAAAGCAATATGGACAATGTCAACAAATGCATACTCAATTCCTATGTGGCCACATATTACAATTACATCGGCAATGAATCCAAACGATATCTTTACATTACAAAATCAGTAGAAAACTATCAATTTCTCTCAACTGCAGATAAGGACAAAAACATTGATTACATGCGCTCGGCAATGAAGAATTTGGCTATGCTCAAACCTGCAAATGAAGAAGATTTGAATAGAGCAATGGATGCAGTTTTAACTTTGAAAGATTATGTCAATGCGGTTAAAATTGGTAACAATGGATACACCAACGGTATCGGTGTAAGCCTGGCTTTTGCCATGAAATATGCAGATGCTGCATTCAATGATGACATCAATAAAGACAATCTCAGAAATGCCATGAATCTGATGAAAGGTAAATTGTCTGAAATGAGTTCAGCTCAAGTAACAGATTATGTTAAATATTGCAGAGCAATGGCACCCGAATTCGATTGTTCGAATGCGGAGTCGGAATTGAAAAAGGCCCAGCAAAGAGAGAAAAATGATCTGGAAAAAAAGCAAAAAGAAGAGCGCAAAAAAAACAGAACCAGTGGCAATAATCGCTTAATGAATTTTGCTGTAATGGCCAATCCATTTGCAGGATTAAACATTTCAGGGAATGGTGGATTGTTTAAGTTCATGCCGGTTTCAGCGTCTTTAAGAGTAGGTAAAGTTATTTATGAATTCAGATACAATAAGTTCTTAGGAGCCGATTTTAAAAACCGTTTTGTATTTGGCAAACTTCAGGAAAACAATGGAGATGATCTGGCCAAATGGAAAAACTTAAAGGGACAAGATTATTGCTTTGGAATCCACTTCGTAAAGAACGAACACAGCAGCTATAAAAAAAGTGTTACCAGCATTGGAGGAGGTATACAAGGTATTTACGGACAATTTAGCAGCGATGATGAAGATGTTACCGCAACGATTAATAATGTTCCAACTTTAATCAGACTTAGACCAAAGATCAAAAGGTATGAGGCCCTGGTCAATTTTCACTTTACTGCTTTCAGTTGGAAAAATCATTTAGCAGCCACCATGTTTTACGGGTTTGGACTAGGACTCAGGGACTTGGAGTACGGCAATTATACTTTCAATCAGGAAACACTGAGTGATAGCAGTAAAACCACATTTGCCGATCGACGTTTTGTTCAAAGCAATTGGTCGGGCCCCTATTTTACATTCAGAGCCGGATTCCGATTCGGATTTACAATATTCTGATCTGATAGATCTATGACACATTTGTAACCGATTTGTGTTTATTTGTAGAAATTGACACAAAACTTTTCAAGTTTTTAATTAAATTGGCAATCTTTTACAAACGAATATGAAGCGAATATCATTAATGCTGTTACTGCTTGCGGCTTTCAGTTTACAAGCCCAAATAGAATACAGAACCTATGGAAAAAGGACATCCAAGGATGGCAAAGACACCTTTAACTCTATTACCGGCGACCCTACTGCCACCAGATGGTATGTGTTGCCGAACGGACTAACAGTTATCTTGTCTGTTAACAAAGATCAACCCAGAATTCAAACTTTAATTGCTACCAAAGCAGGATCTAAAAATGATCCTTCAGACAATACCGGTCTGGCTCATTATCTGGAGCACATGTTGTTCAAAGGGACTGATAAATACGGTTCCTTGGATTATGCAAAGGAGAAAGTATATCTGGATCAAATAGATGCCTTGTATGAACAATACAACAAAACCAAGGATGAAAACAAACGCAAAAACATTTACAGACAAATCGACTCCATAAGCGGCTTGGCATCAAAATACAGCATAGCCAACGAATTTGATAAAATGTGTCAGGGCATAGGTGCCCAAGGTACCAATGCTTTTACCAGCGTTGAACAAACAGTGTATGTCAATGACATTCCTTCAAACCGCCTGCACCAATGGGTAGAAATTGAAGCTGAAAGATACCGCAATCCTGTACTCAGATTGTTTCACACCGAATTAGAAGCAGTTTATGAAGAGAAAAACATTTCATTGGACAATGACATGGATGAAGCTTATGAGAAATTTTATGCGAGTATTTTCAGGAAGCATCCCTATGGAACTCAAACCACTATTGGAACTGTTGAACACTTGAAAAATCCTTCATTGATTAAGATCAGAGATTATTATAACACTTATTATGTGCCCAATAATATGGCCATCATCATGGTTGGTGATTTTGATCCTGATGAAGCATTGACAATGATTAAGAAGCATTTTTCTTATATGAAGAAAAAACCGGTTCCTAAATTTGTTTCACCTATTGAGTATCCAAGAGGACAGCCTGACAGTATTAGTGTTGTAGGTCCGGATGCATCAAGTGTAATGATCGGATGGAGATTTGACGGTGTTGCTTCAAAAGATGCGATCATGATGAGACTGGTAGACCTGATACTCAACAACAGTAAAGCAGGTTTGATAGACTTAAGTTTGGTGAAAGAACAAAAGGTATTGTCTGCCGGTTCAAGCCCTGATTTGATGAAAGATTATTCAGTGCATTTGTTGACCGGTAAACCCAAGGAAGGACAAAGCTTAGAAGAAGTGAGAGACTTGTTGTTGGCCCAAATTGAAAAAATAAAAAAGGGTGAATTTGATGAAGAGTTGTTAAAAGGTATCATCGCTAACAACATGGTAGAAGAAACTCAAAAATATCAAAGTTATCAAAGTGTTGCTTACGATTTACTCGATGCCTTTGTCACTGAAAGAAGATGGATAGATGTGCTCAATGTGAATTATAAAATGAGCAAGGTAACCAAACAAGAAATCGTGGATTTTGTGAATGAGTATTACACCAATGGTTACACCATAGTTTACAAAAGAACAGGAGAAGAGACTTCTAAAGTTAAGATTGAAAAACCACAAATCACAGAAGTAGAATTGAATCGCGATAAAACTTCAGAATTCGTCAGTGATCTATTGAGTGAAGAAACCGATGAGATCAAACCTGTTTATGTAGATTACAATACCGAAATTGGTAGAGGTAAGATTGGTAATGCAGACTTTTTGTACAAAAAGAACGATAAAAATCAGTTGTTCACCCTTTACTATGTAGTGGACATGGGCAAACTGAACAATAAAAAATTGCCATTTGCTTTGGAGTATTTGCAGTACATAGGAACAGATAAATTATCGGCTTCAGATTTGAGTATGAAATTCTACAAATTGGCATGTAATTTTAATGTTTCAGCCGGTGACAAGAGAAGCTATGTGTCGTTGACAGGTCCTCAACAAAATTTTGAAGAGGCTGTTGCATTGTTCGAAAATCTTTTGGCCAATGCAAAACCTGATGCAGCTGTATTAAAAGACTATATCGGCAGGGTTTTGAAAAGTAGAACCGATGCCAAGCTCAATAAGCGTTCTATCTCTGCAGCTTTGAGTTCTTATGCTTTATATGGTAAAAATAACCCTCGTACTTTCACACTCAACAATACAGAATTACAAGCTTTAACATCAACTGAATTGGTGGGCATCATCAAAGGTTTAACCAAATACAAACACAAAGTGATGTATTTTGGTCCATTGGAAAAGGCTGCTGCAGAAAAATCATTGACCACACTTCATAAAACTTCAGAAGTTGTACCTACTCCTGCTGCTGTAGAATTCAAACCCATCACTTATACTGCCAATACAGTGTTTTTTGTGAATCATGATATGGTTCAGGCTGAGATCAATTGGAGAAGTGGAGCACCGGTTTTTGATCTGTCTAAAATGCCTGTTATACGAGCTTTCAATGAATACTTTGGCGGAGGTATGAGCAGCGTTGTGTTCCAGGAAATCAGAGAATCACGAGCATTGGCTTATTCAACCTATGCCTATTACAATCAAGCTGCTGAGAAAGGCAAGAGCGATGTGATGGTGGCTTATGTTGGCACACAGGCAGACAAACTCAATGATGCCATCAATGCCATGAATGATTTACTGAACAATATGCCTTCTAATGAAGAAAGTTTCAATCAGGCAAAAGAATCCATATTGAGCAGTTTGGAATCAGACAGGATTAACAACACGGATGTATTCTTTTCATATTTAGGCGCATTGGATATGGGCATTGAAGTAGATTATAGAAAGATGCTTTTTGAAGCCATTCAAAAGATCACATTTGCAGATATCAAGGCGTTCCAAGAGCAAAACATAAAGGATAAGAAATGGGCCATTTCAGTGTTGGGTTCAAAAGAAAAAATCAGTGAAGCCGATTTGAAGAAATATGGCGAACTGAAAACCTTGACACTTGAAGAGATATTCGGATATTGATTAAAACTTATCCAAACAAAAAAGCCCCGATTGTTCGGGGCTTTTTTTATAGTCTTTGTAATTGGGTTACAATTTGTACCAAGGAATACCCAGTAATATCAATACCAAGGCAATACCAAAAAACTTAAGTGATAACTTTTTTACAGTGTTTTGATCAGTGGCTTTTTTGATCTTTGAATATCCAATGTGAACCATTGCTATGGCCAACAACATCAATGTAAAATGCTCCACCACTATCTTCCTGATTTCAGGTGTTTTCATGATGGTAGACATACCTGCTCCAAAAGAATTGACACCAAATGGACTCAATCCAAAATACAATAAAAATCCTAACAACAACTGTAAGTCGCAGAAGATCATAAATACCAATGCTGGTGTTTTGGATTTAGAAGAATGGTTTTGATTGAGCATTGGCAATACGATAGCAAGTACTGCTGTTAGCATGATCAGCCATCTCATGTGCGAATGTGTGCTCTGAACGAATGTGTACATTTTTATAGGGGGTTAATGCAGGCAAATTTAGTCCATTTAATACCCATCTCAAAATGAAGATGTGTGGACTCTGAATATTAAAATACAGTAGGTGTAATTGAAAATTCTATTTCAACATTTCTTCTATTTTTTTCAATATGTCCTCATTGCTTAAGCCTTCTATTGCCAGCAATTCTTCGATACTCCCCTGAGTGCTGAAATGATCTGCTATACCCATGGATTGCAGTTTGACTTTAGATTGTTGATTGTTGACTTCTGTTGCAATGCTTGATGCAATGCCACCTAATTTTTGCACTTCTTCAACAATCAATAGTTGATCATATTGGTCGAAAAGTTCATGTAAAAATTTTGTTGGTAATGGTTTTAAAATGCCTAAATCATATACACTCACATCCTTAGTTTCAACAGCTTTCATACACCTGTGAACCATAGTGCCATAACTGATGATGGCCACTCTCGAATTGCCTTTTTTGAGGCATTTTCCATTTTCCAAATCTATGGTTTGGAATGGCGTTGCTACATAAGGCTTTTCAGAATGTCCTCTGGGGTATCTGATCACTATTGGTCCGGTAGCATGATGAATGGCAGTAAACAATGCATTCCTCAGATCTTCCTGATTGCCGGGTGAAATGATGCTGATGTTGGGAATGGTTTGTAAAAATCCTATATCAAATACCCCGTGGTGGGTGGGCCCATCTTCACCAACCAATCCTGCTCTGTCTACAGCAAAAATGACAGGTAGATTTTGCAATGCCACATCGTGTATCAATTGGTCATAGGCCCTTTGTAAAAAGGTAGAATAGATGCAACAGATTGGAATCAAACCGGATGCTGCGAGTCCGGCCGAAAAGGTGACTGCATGCTGCTCGGCAATTCCTACATCAAATACCCTTTCAGGAAATCGATCTTGCATAAAGAAAAGTGAACTGCCTGAGATCATTGCGGGAGTTACTGCCACTACCTTTTCATTTTTCTCAGCAATTTCCAGAAGTGTTTGTCCAAATACATCCTGAAACTTAGCATTCGGATTTTTAACCGCCAGGTTTTTGCCCGATAGTTTATCGAATTCAGAAGTGCTGTGCCATTTGGTTTGCTCGGCTTCGGCAGGTGCATATCCTTTGCCTTTTAATGTTCTGATGTGAACCAATTTTGGGCCTGCGGTGCCTTTGATGGTATTGAAAACAGTTAATAACTCATTTAAATTGTGTCCATCAATTGGTCCAAAATAACTGAATCCAAAGTCAGTAAAAAGGTTATCGGTTTTAAAATCCAATTGATCAAGGTACTCACCCAAAGCTCCCTGACTGGGGTCTATGCCAATGTGGTTATCATTGATGATAACAGTGAGATTGGTGTTTGAGCCACCTGCATTGTTTATGGCTTCAAACGCTTGTCCGGCACTCATCGCGCCATCGCCGATGATGGCAATGTGTTCGCGGTTCAAATTTAGCAGATTTGCTGCTTTGGCATAACCCAAAGCTGCTGATATTGAGGTAGATGAATGAGCGGTTCCAAAAGCATCGTATTGACTTTCTTCCATTTTTGGAAATCCACTGATGCCGCCTTTTTTCCTAAGTGTATCAAATTTAGATTTTCTGTCTGTAAGAATTTTATGTGCATAGGACTGATGCCCAACATCCCAGATCAAAATGTCGTGAGGCGCATTGTAAACATAATGAAGAGCAACTGTTAGTTCGATAACGCCCAGATTGGCAGCAAAATGACCACCATTTGCGGCAATTTTTTCGATAAGAAAATTTCTCAACCAATCAGCGTATTGCAGCAGTTCGTTCTCTTTCAGTTGTTTAAGCGCTAAGGGATTGTCTATTTCTTCAAATTTTAAGGACACAGCGCAAAAGTAATCTATTTTAGGGATTTCGAGCTTGAATGCGGGCTCTAAATTGCAGTTGCTCAAATACCCAATTTGTTGTAATTTTGCGCCATGTCAAAATCAATGGCAAAAGACCTTAAAAACATGGATTTCGAAGCATTCAAAGCTGAAGTTTTAAACGACTACAAACTTGTATTTGAAAGTCGTCAAGCGAGTTTGCTCGGCAGAAAAGAAGTATTGACCGGTAAAGCCAAATTTGGAATTTTCGGAGATGGTAAAGAAGTAGCGCAAATAGCCATGGCTAAGGCTTTCATGAAAGGTGATACCAGAAGCGGATATTACCGCGATCAAACCTTTATGTTTGCCACCGGCATGAATACCATCCAACAGTTTTTTGCTCAATTGTATGCACATACTGACATCAATGCCGAACCCAATAGCGGCGGCAGAAGCATGAATGGACACTTTGGTTCAAGAATGCTCGATGACAATGGCAATTGGATGCCGCAAAGCGACAGATTCAATTCTTCTTCAGATATTTCTCCAACAGCTGGTCAAATGCCAAGATTGCTTGGACTTGCATTGGCTTCAAAATTATACAGACAAAACCCTGAATTGCATACCTACACCGAGTTTTCTAACAAAGGAAATGAAGTTGCATTTGGTACCATAGGCAATGCCAGTACCAGTGAAGGTGGATTTTGGGAAGTCATCAATGCTGCGGGTGTGCTTCAGGTACCCTTGGCAATGAGTGTTTGGGATGATGGTTATGGAATTTCTGTTCCAGCTAAATATCAAACAACAAAAGAAAATATCAGTGCCATTTTAAGTGGTTTTAATACCGATGAAAAGGGTGTAGGTGTAGATATATTCAATGCCAAAGGTTGGGATTATCCTGAACTTTGCAAAGTGTACAAAGAAGCAGTAGAACACTGCAGAACCCATCACAGACCGGTATTGATTCACATCAATGAAGTGACACAACCACAAGGACACAGTACCTCAGGTTCACATGAAAGAT
>DASWYG010000274.1:0-3954 GCA_036405075.1 Bacteroidia bacterium
ATAAATTGAAATTGATGCGCCAGCACTTTCGTTTGATTTGATGTTGACATTTAAAATGTTTCCAGTTGCAGGATTTGGAGATACAACTACATTGTTAATGTTGTTTACGTTGAATCTAACAGGCACAATAGCTGAAGTTTCTGATTTTCCATTCAAATCTACTTGAATCAATCTGTAATATTGAATACCAACTACAGGTTTTGTATCAAGTAATGTGTAATTGATGACTTTATCAGAGTTTCCGGCTCCATCTACCTCTCCTATTGAGAACCAGGCATTACCATCAAAAGATTTTTCAACGATGAAATAATCATTGTTCACTTCATTTGAAGTTGCCCAATTAACATTAACGCTTGTTTTATTTGGAATCGCGTCAAAACTGATCAATTGAATTGGCAGAGGATTTAAAGTATTTGCAGATCCTAATGTGAATGGACTGAAATCTGTTACAGCGCTGCTGCTGATCACAGTTCCGGCTGTAGCATTGCCAGTGGTAGATCCATTTCCTTGGTTTGACCAATTTGAACCACTCCATCTAGCAACTCTTAAGTTGGTTAAAGAATTCACAGTACCGCTTCTATTGGCATCCCAGCTAAGGGTTACTGTTACATTTGCATTGCCATTGGTGCGATCCAAAATCCAATGTTCTTCAGTACTTACGTGGTCCATTCCGCTACCCATTGTAGTGGTATTGACGTAAGGAGAATTGAAGTAAGTTGCAGTGAATTCATCAGAGCTATTTCCTGGAGCACCAATGCTGATTCCGGCATAATAAGTACCGTCACCTACAGGGAAAGTAAAAGCGTTGGTACCAATTTTAACTACCGGTCCATTAACGTGACTTGAGTTTTTAGCACCTGTAACAGTTGCACTGTTTCTAAAAATAACTTGGTAAGAACTTGAAGAATTGATGATACCGCTGGTCAAGGACATTGAATTGGTAATAACCAATGGAATGTTATTGAGTAAGAAAGTACCACTTGTGTTCATTGTAAATCTTCTGAAAGTTGGGATAAAACCAGCATCACCAACTAATTGTTGAGCTGAGTTACCATTGATGATGACAATACCGTTTCCGCTTAAGCCACCAAAAGATATGATACTTGAAGTACCATCAGTAGAGATTTCACCTGCAAAAGTATTGTTTCCATTATAAGCAGGTTCTAAATCACCTGTTCCAATTTCATTGAATTCAACATCACCATTATAATCGTCACCGGTTGTATTGGCCATTCTAAATAAACCAGAACCTGAGTTAACTATTCTAACTGTTTCGTTAAAAGTATTTCCACCATTAACTGTATTATTAGAGCTACCGGTTTTTTGCAATGTCAATAATCCTGCAAAAGTTGTATTTTGCATTGAGTTGATACTTGAAGCTCTTAATGTACCGTCAGTAACAGTACCACCTGTAAAATAAACATCCGTAGAGGTAATTTGATTACCATCCATATCAAAAGTACCTGCAATTACTCTCAAAGTAGTAATTGTTTGGTTTTCTTGCATGTTGATTTGACCGGAGGTATTGACATTTAGTCTTTCAAAACGGTGACTACCATACATACTGGTTGTACCATCGATGATTGCTACTCCGCTTCCACCTGAACCGAAAGTAACTGTGTTTGGTGAACCAACTGAAGAGATGTCACCATCAAAGGTATTGTTACCGTTGTATGCTGGTTGCATTTCACCGGTAGAGCGTTCTTCAAAATGTATGATGCCATTGTAGTCATCACCATTTAAATTAGCCAATCTGAAACGGCTGTCGTCGTCATTGATGATGGCGATTGGTCCGTTAAAAGTGTTACCACCACTTACATCGTTATTAGATCCGCCGGTTTTGTATAAAACCAAAAGACCTGTAAACGTAGTGTTTTGCATGCTGGTAAAATTGGTAGCATTGATCCATCCGTATTGGACGGTACCACCGGTAAAAGAGGCATTCCCGGTAACCGTTAATTCGAAATCATTCAAATCTAAGGTACCAGCAGAAACGCTTAAAGAGGCGATTGATCTGTCTTGATCAAGTTCAGGTTGATTAGAAGCTGAACCATTACTAATTACAACATCATCAGAACTTGTAGGAACTGAATTGCCAGACCAATTGGTTGAAGTTGCCCAATCTGTGCTGGTGTTACCTGTCCATGTTCTGGTTGCTGCGTGAGTAGTTACGATGCTAAATGTAATAGCAAAGATTGCGAGTAAACTTTTGGAGTTCATATGTATTGTGCATTTATTGTGTTCTCTATTTGATGTGAGTATCAGTAGTTGAGTTGAGTATAAATACTTAGTTTTTAGCTCGACAAAGGTATGTTGACAAACATTACATTTCAAAACAAATTTTAACAAAAAGTGAAATAAAGGTAAAAACTAAACGACAATAGCCTGATTATCAATACAATAAATTTGTTCCATTTTTTCATACATCTGTGGGATTTTTCCCCATAGAACTTAAACAAAGACATATAAATGGCGCTTTATCGAAGTTATAGGTACTAATACACAAAAAGAGCCAATAAAGTCATTTTACCAAGTAATTATTAGGTACAAAACCCTATAAAATTCGACATTCAAAAAATACAGTAAGATTAAGATTTCGAAATGTACTTATTAGATTGTTTATCAATATGTTGCAAAAATGAATGAGTAAAATACCTTAATATTGAATAAGTTAATTTAACTATTTTGTAAATTTATTTTGTAAACTTCAAATAGGATTACAAATTTGCCGCAGTGTTTTCATAGTTTTAGTTTTTAGAATGGGTTAAGCGCTTCGCTTAACCCTTTTCTATTTCACTGAAAACCAATTCTATTTCAAGAAGAATTCATCAGAAGAGTTTCTGACCAAAAGCTTTACCAAATGTTTATTTGGTATATTTAAGGTATAAAATTAAGGTTCAGTGACCCAAATTTTGTAATTGATGGGAGTTTCAGGATTAACTGATTGAATCACCAGAAAATTTCCATCATTTCCTATTATCATACTTTTGACACTTATTTTTTCTCGGGTATTGATTGGGCGTCCGTGGTCAATTTTATTTAGATTATTGCTCAACCCCCATACTGCATTACCTCCAGAAACAGACACTCTGAATTCACGATTCATTTCATATCTGAATTCTGCAATTTTATGGACTTTACCATCTGATAACTCACCTTCAAAGTCTCCTGGTTGATTAAGGTCAAAAGCGTCGACTCTTCTGGCAATTTGGTAATCTTCATATAATACAGGGTTTGTTTTCTTAAATGCTTCAATTGAAATATCCATTTTTTCGTGAAAGAATTCCATTAGATCCGAATAAGCTTTAAGACTTAGAAGAGAAGCCTGTTTTCTCAATTCAATAGAATATCTGTTCATTGGAAAATCAAGTGCACATAAGGTTAGTGCATTTGAAAAAGCATCTATTTCCTTTTGTTTGGTGCCCGAATTTTTCAATCTGGCTTCACAAAGGGTCATCAAATCAAACAAATTAGAAGCATAATCGATCAATTCCACTTCATTCAAAGTGCTCAATTCTATAGATTCAATTCCTACAAAAGACTTCAATTCTTCGATTTGTTTGTATTTCATATTCTCCTTTAGATTCATCAGATCTTTTGCGATAACAATAGAAGCCAATTGCAACTGATCTCTTTTTCTCGCTCTTTCAATACTGAAACCATTACTGTATGAAATTGATTGCTCAAATTCCATTTGTAATTTATCAACTAAACCGGTGAGTAATATAAAATAGTTTTTTATTCCTTTTGAAGTATCTAATACGGTATCATATTTCCTGTAAAATCGCTTCACTTTTTTACACATATACAAGAAATTCTGGTGGTTGTTTTTCATTTTAATTTGGAAAGAAGTTTATCACTTCGAAAATAGCACTAGCAATTGATATCATGATCTCATTATTTGTTAGTTATAAACAATTAAAAGTGTTAATAATTCAAGTTCACGACACCCGT
>DASWYG010000275.1:0-2714 GCA_036405075.1 Bacteroidia bacterium
ATCATATGTTTTGATGTAATACAAGCCTCTGACACTACCGGTAGTTTTAAGCATATCAGGTAAGTTGTCGCCATCATTGAAAAAGATGAAATCATGGTTGCCATTGTCTTTTTCCAAATTGTTTTTGTGCCAAGTTTGAAATTGAGCCAAATAAGGGAACATGCTACCTGTAACATCTGTTGCAACCAAACAATTCTTCCAATTCCTGTTTCTGTCAAATACTTTGGTGACAGTATTTTGAGTGTGTGATAAAAGGCCTTTACCCAATTTTAGCATCGATGTATCAAGGTAATCACAAACTTCTGTTCTAACAGTGGCATAAAGAAATTTATCGATGTCTGTGGTATCACTACCGTTGATCAATGGCAGTGTTTTAAATTCCATTTTGTAACCTTGTTTATAACGATAAAAACGACCATAAACCCTGCTTTGGATTTTTTGATTGTTTTGGCGTCCCGGGGTAACATGGAAATGATTGGAAATAAAGCGAAGTATTTTTTTAGATTTAATGAATTGTGCAGGATTTTCAAGAGATGCAAAGTCTCCTTTTTCGTCAGCATCTATCACAAACTTCACAGTATCTGATTTGGCCAATTCAGTTTTGATCATTTTGGCAAAGTCTTCACAATCTTCGGCGGTCCAAGATTTTGCTCGAGGCATTTTATTGCCTTTAATTGGTTTTCTGAGCACCAAAGTGTCACATTT
The DNA here is from genome assembly GCA_036405075.1 of Bacteroidia bacterium. Taxonomy (GTDB): domain Bacteria; phylum Bacteroidota; class Bacteroidia; order NS11-12g; family UBA955; genus JABMMZ01. Next base: position 706 of record DASWYG010000275.1, read on the forward strand.
TTTTGTCAGTTTCAATTTGCCGATTCGAATCAAAGAATCCATTTTGCGGGTATCACTAAGTCCTTCGTATACAGTAGCATAATAGTCAAGCAAAGCAATTTCAGATTCTTTTCTTTCTGTTCCGGCTGTAGATTTTAGAAAAATAACAAAACCGTGAAAATACTCTTTGCAGGTTTCAGGATTATCGCAACCAGTTTGTTCAAACCAATACCATTTGATGTCAGTGTTATTTTTAATTTCAGGCATTGCTTCATACAATTCAGACATACGTTTCATGTTAAGTGCTTTTTGATCAAACGTATTGCTGAGTCTGTACTTAGAATATGCCAACGAAATGCTTTCAATACGGTTGGGGTCGATTTTCTTCAATTGTTTACGTGGATCAGCATCATTGAACCCCATTTCAAGTAAAACCACATTGGTGTCAGACTTTGGAAATACCAGTTTAGGCGTTACAAAAGTCCTTAAATTGGAGGGTAAATTGTCTGTTTCGACCTGGCCGTAAAGACCGGAAATGGCGCAAATCAGCGTTAAAAATGAGACACACAAACTTTTCATGCTTCAGATAAAGTAACAACGCCGGATTTTTGAAATTGTTACACGATTGGCAAAATTAATCTCTGTCATTAGTTTTTTGAACCGGTGATACCCACAATGTTACCTTGATATGTTTTAGAATTACCCAATAGGTATACATTAAAAGATAAAAAGATTAATTTCGTAGCGATTATGAGAAGGATAATACTGATTCTGACTTTATTTATGGCTGTAGTTTCAAATGCTCAGCAATTGAGTCTCGAAAACATTTGGAACAGCAGAGAATTTTCACCCAAATTCACTCCCGGTTTCAATACCCTGAGCGATGGTAAAACATTTTGTCGTTTGGATATGAATGAAGACAAAAGCAGATCTTGCAACCGTTATGATATAAGAACAGGTAACAAGATCGGTCAGGTGTTCTCAACTGATAAGATGTTGGTAGATTCACAACCAATACAAATAGAATCTTATGCCTTTAGTCAAGATGAAAAGAAAGTTCTGATCACCAATGGTTTTGAATCGGTATACAGACACAGTGGCATGAGCAATGTGTATGTGTTTGACCTTCGTACCAATAAATTGAGCAGAGTAAGCAATCGCAAGATCATGTACCCGCAATTCAGTCCGGATGGCAATAAGGTTGCTTATGTGATAGAAAACAATCTTTACTATTTCGATTTGGTGAAAAACAAGGAAGTAAAAATCACATCCGATGGTATGAAGAACAGCATCATCAATGGAGCTGTAGATTGGGTCTATGAAGAGGAATTTAGTATGAGTCAGGGTTATGAATGGAGTCCTGATGGTCAATACCTTGCATATTATAAATTCAACGAAGAAAAGGTGCCATTTTTTAGTATGGACATTTTTGGAAGCTTATATCCTAAAAAGGAGATTTGGAAGTACCCAAAAGCCGGAGAAGCAAACAGCAAGGTTGATGTTTACATTCACAAATTGGGAAAGAAAAAAGATGTTTTGTGTATGACAGGTTCTGAAAATGATCAGTACCTGCCAAGAATCAAGTGGATAAGCACCAATTATTTGTCTATACAAAGGTTGAACAGATTGCAAAACAAATTGGAAGTATTGAAATTCAGTTATTATTTCAATCAACCTGAAATCATCTATACAGAAGAGAATGCTCGTTATATCGACATTGAAGATTGGACCTTTTTTGGAGGTAAGGACAGCAATGGAGTGTATGCGATGTTTACAAGTGAAAAAAGCGGATACAAGCACCTTTACAAATTGGATGGTAAATACAATGTTTCACAAGTAACACAAGGCAATTGGGAATTGGATGTGTTTTTGGGTGAATCCAATGGCATCGCTTATTTTACCAGTGGCAAAGACAATCCAAGTGAAAGACAATTGTATTCTGTAGAAATTAAAACAGGGAAAATGAAGCAATTGACCAATGAACCAGGTTGGCACAGCATCTCATTTACAAGTACTTTTGATTATTTCTT
>DASWYG010000276.1:0-1854 GCA_036405075.1 Bacteroidia bacterium
AGCTTCGTATTCTTTTTCACCGGTAATACAAAAGCGAGCGGCCGAATCATTAACGATTTGAATGTTTCTGCTTTTTTTGGCTTTTGGGTCTATTGGCATAAATGCCTTTCCGGATTTTAAAACGGCTAAAACGCCTACCACCATGTCTATACCTGGCGTAGAGCTTACCGCAATAATGTCTTCATAATAAGCCCAATTGAGAATGGCATGGCACAAATTGTCGGCACGATCATTCAATTCTTTGAATGTCATTTGTTCATTGCCGCATACAAGTGCGATGTTTTCGGGGTGTTTTTTTGCGCTTAATTCAAAAAGTGTGTGTAGCGACTCATGGCCACGAGTTGTGTTTGGCCAATGAAGTCCATAGTTAGATTGCATGTTTGTGTTTGTGTAATTGTGTTCAGTTTCATTGTGTATTTCACGGTAGTTGAAGTGAAATTGTGTTTTCTCTTACTTCTGCAATGCGAAGATAATGCTTTTTACTCAATGCAATCAATAAAGCAGACGTCAAATTATGGTTAATTTAATGTAATAGTCAGTAAATCAGTTACATAAATTGAATTACTTTTGTTAAACAAACTCAAAATACCTCAAATGTACTAGTATTATTTACTTAGTTTATTGCTCGTTTTTAAGCCAAAATTCGATTTTTTTGGCGATTTCTTCATATCTGTCTTTGCCCGGAATGTGTTTGCAAGCTTTTAATATGTGTGTGCCTTTTATGTTTTTAAACAGTGTTTTACATCTTTCCAAAGCTTTTGGTCCCGGAAAAAACACATCGGTGTCGGCAACCATTACATACACAGGCTGATCGAATCCTTTACTTTCACGCTCTTTCATCAACAAAGGTCGACTGTAATCCATTTTAAAATCCAATAGTAAGGTTCGTTGCATGTCCATAGCAAAACTGTCAATATCACTGTAAAATGCAGATAGGAATTTTTTCAAATGTTCATCCTTTTTGGTCATAAGAAATCTTAGCAATGGAAAACTCAACAACTTCATTGATGTCATCATAGAGCCGGAAACAAATCCTGAAGGCACGATGAAAATGGCTTTCTTAATTTTACTTGGAGCAAATGCGATCAGTTTTTGAAGTAAAAATGCACCATAAGAAACGGCAACAATATCTACCTGTTCTAGATTCAGTCCGTTCAATGTTTCCAATAACCATTGACCGTATTCGTCACTGTTCATTTTCAATCGGCGCTCATCACTTTTACCGGCTTGTCCAGGCGTGTCTATTCCAATCAATCTCCTTTCTTTGTTCAAATGTGCAACCGGTTCCATGGCCATTGGAGCGCCGGCATTGATGCCATGTAAAATCACCAATGGTTCTGCACTTTTCGGACCGCTGATGATGACATGGGTTTTGCCAAATGATGTTTCTATGTAAAGTTCTTCGTACTCGTCAAAAGCGCAAGATTTCAGTTTGTCCTCATACAAGTTCATCATGGTGATTTTAGCTTCAGGATTTTTATAGATAGACATGATAGATGTGTTTTAATGGGACAAAGGTAAAATAAAATTTCAAATTAGGCCAAATGGACTAGAAAAAAGTTTTAAATTTGTTCCGTGGATACCAAACAGTTGATAAAGTCAAAAGCACTTGAATTATTAAATAAGGAAGGGGTTAGAAATATTACGTTGAGGGATGTAGCGGCAGCCTTGGGTAAGAGCTATGGCAACATCACTTATCATTATGCCAATAAAGAGAATTTGCTTGAAGCCCTTTATTTTGATATGTTGCTGGAGTTGAATTTGATTTCGGCCGGTTTGAAACCGGGCAATAACCTCTTGGAATTGATTTTAAAAGCACCTGAACACACGTTTGATCTATCCATAAAATACCAG
>DASWYG010000277.1:0-15587 GCA_036405075.1 Bacteroidia bacterium
ATAGTCCTGATACCAATCGCATCAATTAACCAATAAGTCATATCAGCTCCCTTGTAATTGAATGGTGAATCATAAACATGCTGTAGCATCATGGATGAATACCAAAAATAAAGCAAGGAAATAAGCACAAAGCTCAACACCAAGCGCTTCCAGAACCATACATCACCTGCACGATCATTTAAATATTGCAGAATCTTTGACATGTTCTAATTTGATGATTTTTCCATTTTTAAAATGCCCAGTTTTCAAATCAAACCCAATTGTATCAACGCCCAATCTGAATGCATATTCTTTGAACCAGGTATTGAACCCCCTCAATTGATTGCAATCACAGCAATTGTTATCTGTAAACCCCATTCGCTTCAATTTGTGTTGCATCTGATTGCAATGATCCGAATTGGCCAGTATTTCATACCTGGTTGGCAGTATTTCCATCATCAGAAATCGTTCACCTCTCAAATCATAAATGTTTATTGGGACATTGCCATTTACAGGAATATTTTGAGTGTATGATGCTTGTTCATAAGCAGGATCACTGTACAATGAAAAATAGCCTAAGGGTGTAATTTCTGTTTTAATCAGCATTTGCAAACCATACAACCCGAGTACCATTAACGAGAAAACAAAAAACAATGGAGATTGTCTCCACAGTAATTTGATCTTCTCAATACTCGACTTTAACATGGCTTCAATAAAACTTCTTGAAACCTATGATCTCGCGAACTTCGCGAATGGTTCGATCGGCGCTCTCACCGGCTTTTTCAGCACCTTGTTTAGCGGCTTTAGCAATGACACTTTCGTCATTGAGTGTTTGTTCAATTCGTTCACTGAATGGCGCTATGAAAGCACACATGTCATTGGCCAATTGAGATTTCATATCCCCAAAACGGATGCTGCCTTCGTAATATGAATTTTCAAATTGTTTCACAACATCTGCTTTGCATACCAAGTTCATCAAATCAAATAGATTCTTTATTGGAGCGGGCATTTCAGAACCCGGCTCACTTGGACCATCAACCGAAGCGGTAACGGCTTTCATGATTTTCTTTCTGAGCAGATCTTCCGGATCACTCATGTAAATGTTATCGTATTCACCAGCACTTTTACTCATTTTACCACCACCGGTCAACCCGGGTACTTTCACCAAATTTTGATTGTAATTAAAGGCTTGTGGTTCGGGAAAATATTCAACATTGTACAATCTATTGAAACGGTTTCCAAAAGTTCGGGTCATTTCCAAATGTTGTTCCTGATCTTTTCCTACCGGCACCAATTCACCTTTGTGAAGAAGAATATCGGCCGCCATTAAGGTTGGGTAAGTCAACAATCCGGCGTTCACATTATCGGGCTGTGATCTTATCTTATCTTTGAATGAAGTCAATCGTTGCAGCTCACCAATGTATGCATTCATATTAAAATACATATACAATTCAGTGGTTTGAGGCAAATCACTTTGAATGTACAATGTGCATTTTTCAGGATCTAATCCCAAGGCCAAATACTCGGCAAATACTCTTTTTACTGAGCTGTGCAAATCACCTGGAGTGGGATGAGTGGTGAGAGAATGGAAATCGGCTATAAAAAAATAGGATTCAAATTCGTTTTGCATTTGAATGAAATTCTTCACTGCTCCGAAGTAATTTCCAAGATGCAATTTCCCTGTGGGTCTTATACCGCTGACAACCTTTTTCATTTATGAGGCAAACTTACTAAAAAATAATTTACAAAATCCATTATTCAAGCATGATGGCAGGCAGTTATACACTTTAATGACAAAAGAGTTCATGGTTAAATCAGCCAAATTCAAGAGGCTCAATATTATTCAATTGCCTGATTTTTGGGATTTACGTTGAATAAGGTTAGTTTTGAAATTGAAATTCAGCAGTAAAATTTCAAAATGAAAGCAGTAATACCCGTGGCGGGCATTGGAACCAGACTCCGACCGCACACACATACTCAACCAAAATCACTGATACCGGTAGCAGGCAAGCCAATCTTGGCTCATATTGTCGATCAATTGGTGGAAGGCGGTGTCAATGAGTTTATATTTGTCATAGGCTATTTGGGCGATAAAGTTCAAGAGTACATTTCCAAAAACTACCCGAACATCAGCGCCACCTTCGTTATGCAAACCTCAGGTAAGGGTACTGGGCACGCTATCTGGCTGGCCAAAGAAGCCATTGGCAATGATTCCATCTTGATCGTATTTGGTGATACAATCTGCGAAGTAGATTGGAAGGAAATCATCCACTCAAGTCAATCACTGTTAGGGGTTAAAAAAGTAGATGATCCTCGTCAATTTGGTGTTGCTGAAACTGATAAAGACGGAAAAATTACTAAACTGATTGAAAAACCGGCCATACCAAAATCAAATTTGGCCTTGGTGGGTATCTATAAAATAGTTGAGACCAATGAATTGATGAATTGCCTCACCAGCATCATCGAAAACAACATCAAATCTCAGAATGAATTTCACCTCACCGATGCCATGATGTGCATGGTGAACAATGGCATAGAATTGTATACTTACAATGTCAACTCCTGGTTTGATTGTGGTAAAAAAGAAATCTTACTTCAAACCAACCAATTGTTGTTGAAACGCGGTGGATTTGACAAGGTGAGTCCTGAACAAACCACCAATTGTATCATCATTCCGCCGGTCTTTATAGATAAGGATTGCAAAATCACAAACAGCATCATTGGACCTAATGTCAGTATTGGTGAAAATGCGCACATTGATTCTTCTATCATCAAAGAATCCATTATTGGACCATTTGCTGAACTCAATCACGCTGTACTTAGCAATTCACTGATTGGCAACGACGCTTCATTACACGGCACTGTTCACAGCTTGAATTTAGGAGACAGTGCTGAAATTAATTTTTCATAACATGTATTCACAAGAAGAAATCATCAAAGCACATGGCCCATTCGTTCCACCAGCAGGAGCCGATCAGCACTTTTTATCAGCGTCTATCTCAACCATAGAAGAATTTCCTTCTATATTGAAAGCATTTTGTGACCAGTTGGAACCGGCCCATCAAAACGCCTGTTACCGTGAAGGTGGATGGAGCTACAGACAAGTTATACATCATTTGGCTGACAGTCATTTTCAAGCTTTTTCGAGATTCAAGTTGGCATTAACAGAAGACAATCCGACAATTAAACCATACATACAAAATGCCTGGGCCAATACTGCTGACAGCATTGATGCAGACATCGCTTCGTCTTTGGCCATATTGGAGGGTATACATACTCGTTGGACCATTTTACTAAAAAACATGAGTGCTGAAGATTTTGATAGAACCTTTCACCATCCTGAACAAAACAAAGACCTCCGCTTGTGGCAGGTACTTGGATTATACGCTTGGCACGGCAGACATCATTTTACCCAAATCCAAAGACATGCATCCAACATGGGTTGGGTTAAATAAAATATTTGAAAAAATTCTTAACTCCGGGTGTGAAACTAATGCTGATTGCCAGCATTGGATTTGCATTGATGAATGTCAGTGTTAAATACATCAAGCACATTCCGGTTTTTGAGGTCATCCTTTTTAGAGCAGTCATTACCCTCATCATCAGTTACCTGACATTAAAAAAACGAAAGGTCTATGTATGGGGCACACATCATAAATTTTTGATAGCACGTGGTATTTTTGGTGCCGTTGGATTGATCTGTTACTTCTACACTTTACAAAAAATGCATTTGGCCAATGCCATTGTCATACATTATTTAAGTCCGATCTTCACTACTTTAGTAGCAGTTATGTTCCTGAATGAAAGTGTTAGGGTCATACAATGGTTTGCATTTACAGTCACATTTGCCGGTGTGATCATGGTAAAAGGATTTGCCAATATTGCACCGATGGATTTTCTAATTGGCATGACAGGAGCCATGTTCAGCGGTTTTGCTTACAATGCCATTAAAAACATGAAAGGCAAAGAAGATGCAGATGTTATCGTCTTTTATCATCCTTTGATTTCATTGCCCATTGTGTTGTTATACATGTTCATTTTCCCTCAAAACATTGTAATGCCCAAAGGTACAGATTGGCTTTTCCTGATTGGCACCGGTATATTCACTCAGATAGGTCAATATTTCATAACCAGAGCTTATCAAGAAGATACTGCCGCCAGAATTAGTGGAGTCAGTTATATTGGAATCATTTGGGGTGTCTTGTTTGGGAAATTCCTTTTTGATGATACCTATCCAGCAAGTGTACTCATTGGAATGAGTGTAGTGATACTGGGAGTGCTTATCAATTTGAATGCAGATTTTCTAAGAAAATCAGCCAGAAGAATAAAGATCTGGGTAAAAAGCTGATCAGTTAAACAAATAAGAAATTGAAAGTCCAAGGCGGTTGCCCTTGCCTTTCTCTAATGCTTTTGAATACAACATTCTGATTTCAAAACTTTGACCGAATGGAGGGATTCTTATACCAAGATACATATTCATAAAATCCAGCCTGTCGAATCTATTTTTTGTGTTGATGACCCTTGACAATCCTGCACCGGCAAACATACTATATGATTTAAGAATTGTACATGGCGGACCCGGTTTGTAATTGATTTCAGTAGAGATCGGCAATTCCAATAACATTCCTCTATGTGCAGATTCTCTGGCACTGCTCACTATTTTACCCAAAGAAAATGGTGCCGAAAAACCGTAAGCAAAGTTACCACGTTCTCTTAATAATACAGGTGTATAATTCAAAGTCACCACATCCGAATTGGCATAAGTGATGTTGTTTTGAAGATATCCTAGGCCCAAACCATGTATCATTTTTTGGGCTGAAACACTACCAACCATCACAGAAGAAATTATGAAGGTATAAAAAGTTTTCATCGATACCGAATATTTATTCAAATATAATAAAAATATCAAAAGAAATTAAAAAAAATAATCAGGTTTGAATGACACCCACATTAAATGGTTTCACCGGTGCATGATTCGCCATTTGAATCCCTTCGCTTATCACTTTTCTGGTTTCAATAGGATCGATGATGCCATCCACCCATAATCTTGCTGCAGCATAATAAGGTGAAAGCTGGGTTTCATATCTTGCAATAATTTTGTCAAGCAAAGCTTTTTCTGCTTCCGGGGTAATTTTTTCGCCTTTGGCTTCCAGGCTGGCTTTTTCTATTTGCAACAGAACCTTAGCAGCTTGTTCACCGCCCATAACAGCAATTCTGGCACTTGGCCAAGCATAAATCAAACGTGGATCATAAGCTTTACCGCACATGGCGTAATTGCCGGCTCCGTAACTGTTTCCAATAATTATGGTAAATTTAGGAACAGTACTGTTGCTCATGGCATTTACCATTTTTGCTCCATCTTTGATGATACCGGCATGCTCACTTCTGCTACCAACCATAAAACCGGTAACGTCTTGTAAAAAGACCAGAGGAATTTTCTTTTGATTGCAATTCATGATGAATCTGGCTGCTTTATCTGCACTGTCATTATAAATCACACCTCCCAACTGCATTTCTCCTTTTTTACTTTTACTGATCATACGGTTGTTGGCCACTATACCTACAGCCCATCCATCTATTCTGGCATATCCGCACAAAATTGTTTTACCGTATCCTTCTTTGTATTCTTCGAACTCACTGTCATCTACCAGATGACTGATCAATTCCGATGTATCATAAGGTTTTGCTCTGTCCATTGGCAAAACGCCATATATACCTTTGATGTCTTTTTTTGGTGCTTTTGATTCAACACGATCAAAACCGGCAGTTTCAAAATGCCCGATTTTATTCATGATGTATTTGATTCGATCCAGACAAGATTTATCATCCGGGAATCTGTCGTCGATAACGCCCGATAGTTCAGATTGAGATATGCTACCACCGAGGGTTTCATTGTCTATGTCCTCTCCTATTGCGGCTTTTACCAAATAACTGCCTGCAAGAAATATGGACCCTGTTTTATCTACGATCAAAGCCTCATCGCTCATAATCGGCAAATAGGCGCCACCTGCCACACAACTGCCCATCACTGCAGCGATCTGGGTAATCCCCATACTGCTCATGATGGCATTGTTTCTGAATATTCTTCCAAAGTTTTCTTTATCAGGAAAGATTTCATCTTGCATAGGTAAAAACACACCGGCACTATCAACCAAATAAATGATTGGCAAGCGATTTTCCATTGCGATTTCCTGAGCCCTTAAATTCTTCTTTCCTGTGATCGGAAACCAGGCACCTGCCTTAACTGTTGCATCATTGGCAACGATCATACATTGACGACCACTGACATAGCCTATGCCACATACTACACCGCCACTTGGACAGCCTCCGTATTCTGCATACATGCCATCACCGGCAAATGCACCAATTTCAGTGAATGCAGTGTTTTCATCTCTGAGATAATCGATTCTTTCACGAGCCAGCAACTTACCGGCTGCTTTTTGCTTGGCCGAAGCTTTTTCACCACCCCCCAAAGACACTTTCTTGTGCTTGGTTTTAAGTTCGTAAACCGCCTGCTTGTTGTGGTCTTCGTTTTTATTGAATTCCAGATTAATTTTCTCTGACATAAAGTAACGCAAAAATATATAGAAATCAGCTCAACTCGCAATCTTTTTTGCATTCTCTTCTCACCAATTTTCCAGATAAAAATAAACAACAATTAACGAGTAATTAGATAAACTGAAATGAATCTGCAAATGTATTCAAACTACTGATTGCAGCAGCTATTACTTGCGTTTTATCATACTCAAGTCCTTATCCATGTATACAATTTCCCATCTTCCGCTGTTGAGCGAATCGGTCAATTGCTTTTTCAATTCATCCATAGAAACCGGATATGTTGCATCGTCTTGCTCAGCCATTACCATATATTCAGCATCTTTTACCTTAGGCAATTGATAACAATGATCTCTGAATGCAATATGAGGCAGTAAAGATGTTTGCGCCGCTACTATAGAAGTATCGGGTATATTTTTCAATCTTTCTCTTACCAATTGGGTATTGTATGCCCTTCCGTAATGATGTGCGTGATAAAACCGCATTCGATGCGAATCATGCCAATAGACTGTTTGATTCATCAACCTATAAGTCACCATTGCCGACCCCAAAACACAAAATGCAATCAATAGATTTCTTTTGATCTTCGATTTAACATCAGCTATGACTGCGAAAGCACCAATAATTACAAGTGGTGCAAATTCAATAGAGTAATGGCAATCTATGCTCCAGGCTGAAGGTTCATCGTAGCACATTTTCATCACCAACACTGGCCATAACATAAGCAAATATGCCGGTCTCAAAAACAAAAGCAGGCCTCCGGAAAGCAAAGTAAAAACATAGAATTCTGTCTTTACCCAATCGTTAGAAGGGTTTGTTGAATGATTGACAAACAAGGTCTTAATGAATTCAAACGGATGAGTGAATATGAATTTAAATGCTGAATTGTAATCTTGCCCCAATGCGTGAAATTTATAATGCTCATACTTACCGGAATTGGCCAAAGCAGGCATTACCAGTTTTAAAATCACTACAAAATACAATACTGAAAACAATGCTCCCAACAACAACATCTTCATCTTGTCCTTGTCTTTTCTGTATTCTATCATCAGCCCCAGACACAGGAAAAAAGTCCAAAGAGAAACTGATTCTTTTCCGACCATCATTGCCAATAGCAACAAGAAGAAATTGATTTTTTTCCCTTTATGTAAATTCAGAAATAACCATGGTGCAAGCATCGCTGAAATAACATTGCTGTGGTAATCGAATGACAAAGCCGAATAAAGTGCAAAAAACAAATAAAAAGACAATAACCCAAACAAGGCTAGCTGCCGATTTTGATACTTTAAAAGCAAGAAACGATAAACACCAATACCTCCGGCAACAATGAAGGCTATTTGAAATATCAGCAAAGTATACTGTCCAAAAATAAAAGCGAAAGGTGCAAAGAAAATGAGGTACAAATCAAAATGGTCTGACAGTAAATTCTCCGGTACATCCTTGAACACACCTTTGTCATTGAATTGCAGATGAGCATAATCATAAAGTGCATTGGTGTACGCGCCTAAGTCGAGTGCATAAGTTCTAAAAAAGAAATGATTACCAATGGATTCGAGTGAATAGATACAAGTAAAGATCAATACCAGTATCCAAACCCATTTATAAGGTTTGATGTGATTGTTTAGAATTGATTTTAAAACCATGCTGCTAAACTGGTGATCAATAATAGTGACTGATTCACGGGCACTCCTTTTTTATCAAAATATACGTTTTTGTCGGAGAAGAATTGTCTGGCTTCAACTCTGAACAAAGCAGCATCAGAGACATTGACATTGAGACAAAGTCCGGCACTCATGGTAGAAAAGCCCTTAGTACCCGTAACAGATTTGATCATGGCCGAATAATCATCCTCAAATATTTCTGCTCTTGCCGCTAATGAGATTTGTTTTCCCAGTTTCACTTTGCCTTGCACATTGGCTTGCCACCAGGCTCTATTGAATGTTTGTCCGAATGTGTCTCTAATTTCCTGCACACCTGCATATACACAAGCGGTCATAGAAACTTTTCCATTGGGATTAAAAATGGTATAAACATCACTGAAATAACGAGTGCCGTATAGGGGGAACGATTTTGAATTTTCATCTCCTACATAGGTATCCCAATTGATTAACCATTTATTGCCTGGTCTGTATTCAATTTGTGTACCCATTGAAAGAGGATTGTTGACATCCTGAATGGATTGCCAACCATTGAGCAAATAACCATAAGCTTTTATTTTCTTACCAAAAGGAACCGATAATTTTACACCTGAGAGATAATATGGCACAAATTCAGGCGCAAAGCTTCGGGTGTACATAAAATGGTCTTTTGAAATTGCAGATTCATTGGTGTATGGCGAAGGGAGTACGCCCGCATCAACCCAGATGTCCTTTTTCTTGCTAAGTCGAATCCCAACATTTGCTTCAATTAAGTTTTTCAAACTTCCGGGCTCAAGTGAATAATTGGCATTGACATAAGTTCCAAATCCGGAAACCAAATGGGCTCTCACCTTGTCATTGATGTACCTAAGGTCGATGTAAGCCAGATTGATATTGACTTCATTGTGTCTACCTGAGGAAACGGCGTATGGTCGATCTGATTGAGCCGGGCGATTAAAATCATACCCATAATAAACATCAACAAATCCGCCAATGCTTACTTTTCCTTTACTAATGGTATCATAAACATCTACCATTCCGGTGTTGGCTACTTGCGAAAATACGACACCTGAAAACAAGGTGCTGAATAGCAGCAGCAATTGTCCCTTTAATTTCATTCAGAGACAAAAGTATGTTTTTACGCTTGTATTTGCTGATGAATCTTTTGCACCATTTGTGATTGTGGAAATGCTCCAACAATTTTATCGACGACCAAACCATCTTTAAAAACTAAGACAGTGGGCAGATTTCTAACACCGTAACGAGTTGCTACACTTGGATTTTCATCAACATTGAGTTTACCCATTTTCACCTTCCCCTCATAAAGTGGAGAGAGTTGCTCAAACATAGGTCCAATAAGGTTGATGCAAGGGCCACACCACTCGGCCCAAAAATCTACAAATACAGGAAGACTACTTTCTACTACCAGTTCTTCCCAGTTGCTATCGTTAAAATGTATTGCCATAGAATTAAGATTACAAACATAATCATGACAGGATTTATTGTGTATTGATTTTCATGATACTACAATAGAACAAAAAAAAACGGGACAATTAGAATTGTCCCGTTTTGTATTTCTTTTAATTATAAAATCAGATCAACTGAGCATCGAGTTTTTGAGAAAGCATTGTTTTAGGCACGGCTCCAACGATCTTATCAACCACTTCGCCACCTTTGAAAACCAGAAGCGTAGGGATACTGCGAATACCGTATTTTGAAGCTACTCCGGGATTTTCGTCAACATTGAGTTTTCCTATAAGAGCTTTACCCTCATATTCACTTGATAACTCTTCTACCAATGGTCCAATCATGCGGCAAGGTCCGCACCATTCTGCCCAAAAATCTACCAATACCGGTTTGTCTGAATTCAATACTTCCTGATCCCAACTTGAATCTGTGAAATGTTTTGCCATGTTCTTACTTATTTAAAGGTTCAAAAAAAATGTATATTATTATACGACTGCAAATTTATAATCCACACTTCAATCTTCAACATCAATTTTTGCAATCGTCATATAGGTTACCAAGTGTTTATAAATTTTCCATTTCACTCTTGATAAAGGCTGTTAATTTCTCTCCTTTCAGCAGTCCTTTCGACAACATGGCCAAATTCAATGCTTTTGTTGCTGCCAATTCTGCTTTGTCTGGAGTCAATTCCAATAATTGCTTTGCCTTTGGATGATTGGTGTTCAAAATGGTGTTATAGGTCATTGGTAAATTACCAAACATATTGAATCCATTCATTTTACCCATTTCCCTCATCCTGCGGTCGTATTCACTCTCTGTTACCACCAGTAATGATTCTTCCGGAGACAAGGATTCCGCTTTGAATTTGATCTCATTCACTGCATTTACCTTCTCAAACAATTTTAGCAAATTGCCGCTCTCCTCTTCACTCAACAATGAAACTGAAGTATTCTCAACAGGAATCAATTTGTCCAAAGCATCAGCATCAACGCGTTTGCACTGCAATTTCTCATTGTGTTGTTCCAAATATCCACTGAAATGATTGTCCAATGGACCTTCCAATTTCACCACATCATAAGAACGCGATAGTGCATTGCTTATGTAAGCATGCTGTTCATCTGTGTGATTCGTATACAACAAAATGGTATTACCGTCTTTATCTGTTTGATTGATTTTGATTTTTTCGATGTATTCAGCGATTGTAGCATATTTGCCTTCAGTATTTTGCAACAAACAGAAATCCTTGGCTTTTTCAGCAAACTTTTCGTCGCTGAGCATACCATACTTCACAAACAAATCAATGTTAGGCCATTTAATTTCAAATTCTTCTCTTCCTTGTTTGTACAATTCAGACAATTTGTCCGCCACCTTTTTAGAAATATGTGAAGTAATTTTCTTAACATTTGAATCGCTTTGTAAACTGCTTCTTGAAACGTTTAATGGGATATCCGGAGAGTCTATCACACCATGAAGCAACATCAAAAACTCCGGCAAAATATCTTTCACATTATCGGTCACATACACCTGATTGCTATACAACTGAACTTTGTGTTTTTCTGCTTCAATTGCACTGTCTACTTTTGGAAAATAAAGAATGCCGGTTAAATTGAATGGGTAGTCAACATTGATGTGTATCCAAAACAAAGGCGCCTCTGCCATTGGATAGAGTTCATTGTAAAATGCAATATAATCCTCGTCTTTCAATTCAGAGGGTTTGCTGAGCCAAAGAGGTTTTTTCTCATTGATGATTTTGCCATCAAATTCAATTGGAATAGGCAGGAATCGGCAATACTTATCAAGCAAACCTTTTACTTTGTATTTCTCATTGAACTCCAAACTGTCTTCAGCCAGATACAAAATGATATCTGTACCACGGGTCTTGCGTTTGCCTTTTGTGATCTTAAAATTGGTGCTGCCATCGCATTCCCATTTGGCCGGCTTAGCTTCATCCTTGAATGAAAGTGTTTGTATTTCAACCTTAGATGCCACCATAAATGCAGAGTAAAATCCCAATCCAAAATGACCAATCACATTGGCGTTTGCATCAGCTTTGTCCTTGTATTTTTGAACAAATTCCTCAGCACCTGAAAATGCCAATTGGTTGATGTATTTATCAATTTCCTCTTCAGTCATTCCAATACCATTGTCACTGATGGTGAGCGTTTTTGCACTTTCATCCAAGGTCACAGTGATCTTAAAGTCACCGGTTTCACCTTTAAATTCACCAATTCTCGACAGTGTATTGAGTTTCTGACAAGCGTCTGTAGCATTTGAAATCAATTCTCTCAGAAAAATTTCATGGTCACTGTATAGAAATTTCTTAATGATCGGAAAAATGTTTTCGGTATTGACCGAAATGGAACCTGATTTACTCATAATTTTTATTTATCGAATGATTTGTAAGTTTCAAATACCATTCCGCGTGTATTTATGTGTAATTTTGTCATATTTGCAGACAAAATGTTTTTCTTTCTGTCAAAAGTCTTACTCTTCCTGATCAAACCACCGGTGTGGATTGCTGTTATATTGCTTGCTGCAATTTTCACTAAAGATGAATTTAAGAGAAAGCGAAGATTGATCATTGGTACCATTTTATTTTTCTTGTTATCCAATAACTATTTGGTCAATCAGGCTTTTCTGATGTACGAAGACCAAGGCACTCAAAAGCTCGATTCTTCTTATGAAGTTGGTTTGGTTTTAGGTGGTTTTTCCAGAAAGGACACATTCCTGAAAAGGGCCGTTTTTTACGAAGCCAATGACAGATTGATGCAAGCTTTGCGATTATTTAAAGAAGGTAAAATCAAGCGAATCATGATATCCAGCGGCAGTGCAGAAGTCTTACATCAGGAATTAAAAGAAGCTGACGCTGTATGCCAATACCTCAAAGACATTGGTATTCCCGATTCTTGTATCATCAAAGAAAACCAAAGCAGAAACACAATTGAAAACATTAAATACAGCAAGGTCATTCTCGATTCGATGAAATTGAAAGGTAAAGTATTGGTTTTTTCAAGTGCCTGGCATTTGCCTCGTGTGAAATTGTGTTTAGATAATAATCTTGAAGCCGACACATACGCAACCAATCATATTGGTGATCCGAAAGATGATTACTCCGCTTATAACCTCATCATTCCGAACGCCCGCGCTTTAGGTAATATTGAATTGATGTTTAAAGAATGGTTCGGTTATGTCTTTTATATGGTAAAAGTTTCCTGATTAATTGACAATTGTGTCAAAATTGAGTTTCCTTATCCCAATTAATTTATTCATTTTGCATGGGTATTTATGAACATCCATATCATAGCATGCGGAGGAGCAGTGATGCACAACATGGCCATTGCCTTGCATCAAGCCGGCAATAAAATCACAGGCAGTGACGATGAAATATTTGATCCTGCCCTTTCTCGTTTGAAAAAGTATGGCATTTGCCCTGATAGCTTTGGTTGGTTTCCTGAAAAGATCACAGAAGATCTGGACTTTATTATTTTGGGTATGCATGCCAGAGCCGATAATCCCGAATTGGCAGAAGCAAAAGCCAAAGGCATCAAAATATACAGTTTCCCTGAATATGTTTTCGAACATTCAATAAACAAAACCCGCATAGTCATTGGAGGCAGTCATGGTAAAACCACCACTACTGCCATGATCATGCACGTTTTAAAAACATTGGGAAAAGATTTTGATTATTTGGTAGGTTCACAATTGGAAGGGTTTGAAACCATGGTCAAATTTTCTGAAGCACCCATCATGGTAATAGAAGGTGATGAATACCTAACGTCTACGCTTGATCCGGTGCCAAAATTCTTAAAATACCATCCTCACATTGCCTTAATTACCGGTATTGCCTGGGACCATATCAATGTTTTTCCAACTTTCGAAAACTATGTCAGTCAATTTGAGGCTTTTGTAAGCTCTATAGAACCCGAAGGATGTTTGATCTATTTCAAAGGAGATGAAGAGTTGAATCGAATCGCTGCCGGAAGCAAGGTTTCAAAGTTGCCTTATGGCACGCCTCATTACCACATTAGAAATGGCAAAGTGGTGGTTTCTGGCGAAGATAAATACACATTGGAGATATTTGGTGAGCACAATTTGCAGAATGCAGAAGGCGCCAAATTGGTTTGTCAGCAGATAGGCATCAGTGAAAAAGATTTTTACCAGGCCTTAGGCAGTTTTATAGGAACAGCTAAAAGATTAGAGAAAGTCAAAGAAAGTGACAAGCTTGTCATTTATAGAGATTTTGCTCATTCACCAAGTAAATTAAAAGCCACGGTTGAAGCTGTGAGAAGTCGATATCCGGACAGAGAATTTATGGCAGTTTTCGAATTGCATACTTTCAGCAGTTTGAATAAAAATTTTTTACCACATTATCAACATTCAATGGATCAAGCGGATGAATCCATAGTGTACTTTAACCCACATGTATTTGAATTGAAAAAAATGCAAATAATTGAAATACAAGATATTAAAGACAATTTCGGGCAAGCTGTTTTCGCAATTTGCGAAACAGATAAATTGAAGGAAAAAATATTAAATTTTACAAGCAACGTTTCAGGCAAATCTCGTGTCTTACTCCTTATGAGTTCCGGGAACTTCGATAATGCCGTGCTCTGGTAAGGCTTTTCTGTTTCCGTTTCTCGTATTTATTACGTATTTTCGTAAGCTTAACAGACAAACTGAACAGACGCACAATATGATTAAACGTTTACTACTCACTACCATCCTATTTATCACTTTTAATCAAACATTCGGAATCAACTGCCTTCCGGAGTGGAAATACTTTCGAACGGTAAAAGTCAACAACACTAACGGATCTGCTTACACAGACCTACAGGTGCAGATTACCATCAACACCCAGGCACTGATTAGCGCAGGAAAAATGAATGTGGCCGGCAATGATATCCGTTTTACGGATAGCTTATGCAACCCGTTGAATTACTGGATCGACAGCAACATGAACACCGCTTCGACAGTTATTTGGGTAAAACTCAAGCACATTCCCGCCTCAGGAACAAGAACCATTTATATGTGGTATGGTAACTATTGCGCTACTGCTGCTCAAAATGGCGACAGTACCTTCATCTTATTTGATGACTTCGCAGGAGGAGCGCTCAACACCGGTAAATGGAATGTTTACAGAAGTTCCGTTGCAAATGGCAATGTTGCTGTAAGTGGAGGTAATTTGAATTTAACCACTACTGGTGGTTGGGACCTCGGACTGCGTTCAGTTTCAAACTTTGCCGGACCACTAGCTTTTGAAAGTAAAATAAAATCTTATACAGGAACAAATGCCAATCTGGCTTTACTGAACAACGGCACTTTCAACGGTGTTGCCATTAGCAGAGACGGCACAAATAATTTCCAAGTTGGCAATGCAGTTGCAAATTCTGTTCATTGGACTGTAACACCCAATACTTCATCAGCTGTACCATTCACAAGTGGCGTTTGGGGCATTAAATGGTTCAATACCGGCAATGCAGTTGCAGTTGCTGCCAATGGCACCAATACTTCAAGTGGTGCAACTACAGCTATTTCAGCTAACCTTCATGCAGGCTTTGGTTTATACGAATTTGGAAATGGCACTATGGCCATGGACTGGGTTCGCTTAAGACAAGCCATTCCGGTTGATGCAGGTAGTACTGTTAATGCAGAAAACAACAATTCTCTAAGAGTTTCTTTTACCCCTACAACAATTTGTCCGGGTTCATCACTGAATGTATCATACACTAAAAATGGTATTTTCTTTGGAACCGGCAATACGTTTAAACTCGAGATTTCCGACGCTTCTGGCTCTTTTGGTTCCCCTTTCACATTGGCAACAATCAACGACACAATACTCTCAAACAATATTGTAGAAATCCCTAAAAACCTTGCTCCTGGAAATGGATACAAACTCAGGATCACCAGTACAACACCTGCCTACAACTGCTTTGTTTCGGATCTGACATT
>DASWYG010000278.1:0-22604 GCA_036405075.1 Bacteroidia bacterium
TGGAAAATGCTTTTTAAAGGTTTTTTACTTATGATGATCAGCCAAGGCAAAGCAAACAATGGTATAATTTTGATGTTGAATCCTATTGCCATTAAAACCATGGCTTTGCCTGATTTACCTTTGTTGATCAAATCAAACGATTCAAGAATGATCCAGATAAGTACAATTGTCATTTGATTGCTTAGGAAGTTAAAAAGGGTCAGTTTACCACTTATGAAAAGTAGTATGAACATTGTCAGTACAGGTTTTTCAGAATGTTTGAAGACATATTTTTTCAAAATGAAAATCATACGCATCAATGCAAAATAGTTGATCAAATACCAGATCAATTTTGAATAAAATATTCCTATACATTGAAGAGCAGACATCAACAGCGCAAAGCTTGGGCTGTAAAAATATCTAAGTTGATTGAGATATGGCTCCCCATAAATGTTTTCGTGATTCAAAAGTCGTTTTCCGGAATTGAAGAAAACATCAAAATCATCGAATCCATTAAGGTTTCTGAAAAACACAGACACTATCCAGGCTGTGTAAATGATGAGTAAACATGCAAATGCGGTTTGGGATTTGAAAACAGTTCGTAACATATTTAAAACAATTTTTGGGCATAATTTTTAGTCAATACAATTCAGGTGCTGAACCATTTAAATTCAGTAGACCTGATAGGGGAAATCATCAATGTCATTAATACAATTTAAATATAAGATCCCCCCAAAGAAGTTGAGAAACCCTTTTTTTGATGTTGAGGGTCATTTTGTTAGACTTCAATAAAGGAATCAAAGGATTCAAAGATGTTGATCAAAAATTGTATGGTTGTTTTCTCATTTTACCCTATTTTTGAGTAAACCACCATTGTTATGAAAAAATATTACGTTTTGTTTTTCTTCCTTTTCTTGTTCAAAATTTCTCAGGCACAGTTTTTTGACAGCTCTGTTCACTATCTTACCGTTCAAACTTCTTATGGTGGTAATGTTAACTACAGTCACAATGACTATCAAATCTTGTTTGATTCGGTATTTAATGATACCCAATATTATCATGTTAAAAATGCTATCGGGACGGATAAGGACATAAAAAATTTGAAAACATATAATAGAAAGGTTTATGTGAAATATATTGATGAGTATTCATTGCTTTATGATTTTAGTCTAAAGGTAGGGGATACCACAAAAGTGATTGGTTTTTGGGGTAGTCTGATAAAGCCAAATAGCGATTATATACTTGATAGCATCACACGAATGAAATTAGGAATAGAGACTTTCAATGTTCACCATGTTAGAGTGGATGGGTTTCCATTTCAATTCATCGATAGCATAGGAAGTATTGAAAATGGTTTGTTTTACTATGAATACAATCAATTCGAGTCGAGGAGCGAGCTGGTGACTTTATGCAAAAAAGAGAGATTGATCATTTACAAGGATCATGACGTCGTTAAATCCGGCAAGAATACTTGCCATCCGGTGTTTTATTCAAACAGCATTCATGAGATAAACAGGCCATTGGAATTACAAATTTTTCCGAATCCCGGCAAAGCAAATTTCACATTGAAAACAGACCCTGCTGTATCAAAAGACATTCAAATATGGAATGCCAATGGTCAGTTGGTTTACAGTGTTTCTGAATCCACTGGTAATGAACTTGATTTAGATCAACTCAGTCCCGGTATTTATCAGGTTTTGGTCAAAATGCAAGGCGTTTTATTGGCTCAGAAACTCATCATTGAGTGAGATTTGTTTTTGTAAATCTTCTTCTTTAAAATTGTTCAATGCACAGCGCTGAACATGACATCAACTGGGAAGCTTTCGATTCCTTCAATCATTTTTTACCCAAAGTCAACAATGTCGAATTTATATTGAATCGCGGCAGTGATTTGATTGCTTGATAGCAGAACCATTGTGTCAATTGTTGATTCAACAGACAAAAGGTTAAAGATAAAAGATGAAAGATGAAAGACAAAAGATAAAGTAGTTTCCACTTTGATCTTTTCACTTTTCACTTTGATCTTTTATCTTTCCTCTTTCCTCTCAATTGCATCATGTAAAAATCCAGAATATCTCTAAATTGCCAAGCAATGGGATTGGTTTCGAAAATACTTCAATTGACAAGCTTAAGTGTTGAGGCTCAACAATGGTTGGAAGCTCATCTGGAAGAATTGAGTTTTAAAAAGAATGATGTGATCTTGCAGGAAGGTAAAGTCTGCAATTATCTGTATTTTATAAAATCAGGCATAATAGGCGGACACTATTTTTCAGGTGAAAATGAAGTCTGTAACTGGATAGCCGCCGAAGGTGATTTAGCAACTTCCTACTACAGTTTCATTTCTCGAACTCCATCCTATGAAATCATTGAATGTTTTGAGTCTTGCACTTTGCAAGCCATCAGTGAGTCTAATATTCAGAAAATGTATGCTTTGTTCCCTGAATCTGAGAGAGCAGGCAGATTGATATTAGAAGAGTATTATTCAAGATTGGAAGAGCGATTAATTGGAATTCAATTCAAGTCAGCAAAAGAACGTTATGAAGCACTGTTGGAGAAGCGTCCTGAAATCGTTTTGAGAGCACCATTGGGTCGTGTGGCCTCTTATTTGGGCATCAAACAAGAAACCTTGAGCAGGATCAGAGCTTCAAAATGAAGTTTTTGACTTAAATCAAAAAAAGTCCTTAGAGCAAATAATAGTTTTGCCCCATCAAATAAATAATTTTAGTTTATGAAAAAACATTTTTTTAGCAAACCACTTGTATGGGGGCTGATTTTGCTTGGATTGGCTGCATGTAAAAGTGAAGAAAAGAGAAATCAAAGTGTTGGATTCAATGGAGGTTTTGAAGCTTTTGATGATGGATTGCCTGTGAACTGGATCGTGTATTCAAACAAAACAGTTAAGGATAACGATTTCGATGTATTAAAAGACAGTATTGATTATGCTGAAGGTAAATCATCTCTGAAATTTGTGGTGCGAACTTGTTCAGGTAAACCCGGCAGATTTTCTCCCGGTTTTACAAATGAATTTGAAGCAAAGGTTGGAGCTACTTACAAAGTGTCATTTAAAGTTAAAAACAAAGGCTGCAAATGGAAGATGAATGTCTCGGGTGTTAATGCTTTCAATGGTTCGGAAGTAAAGGAAATACCGGGTGTTGATGCCGCCCTGGGTTGGCAATCTTATGAATGTGATTATGTAATGCCGGAAAAGATGGAAAGATTGAGGCTGGAGTTGAATGTGCTGAGTGCGGGTGAACTTAACATTGATGATGTAAAAGTGGATTTGAAGGATTAGAAACAACAGATTAAGTATATTTGTTGGATGCAAAGAATAACAATGGTATTTTGCTTAATGCTTATAGGGCTAATGGCTTGTGATCAACCTGCCAAGAAACCTAAAGCATCAATTGTTGATTCTGCTACTGATACGATTACTAAGCGTGTTGACAAGACAAAAAGTGTCAGCAATTATTCTGATGAAGAATTGGAAGAATTGATCGATAATGATACTATAAATTTAATACCGAATTATTCTGATAGCAAGATGGTCTTTTTTAGAATTAAGAAGAGTTTAAGATGTACCAAAGCCTTCAATGAGGTGTTAAAGGAAGATCGGGATATTAGTGTTGAATGGGCGCGTAAGTACAAAGACAATTGGGACAATCAATATTCGGTACTTGACTACTTGTCGGAGGATAGAATGAGCTACTTTAAGAAAACCATGTTGGACAAAAATATGAAAAATGGTCATACTGAATTTCGGAATTATGCACTCATCAAAGGGAGAGCCGTCAGTTTAAATTTTAATGATCTTTTTAAGGAAAATATATTCATAGCAGGTTTGAATTACGATTATAAATCTGATAGTCTCCTGATTGGTGTGCCCGATGAATTGAAAGTAGATTGTCTGAATTTTGGCAATCTGGTGAAGGGCAATGGTCCTTTTACAGAAGTGCCTCAAATTGAGTTTGCTTTCCACAAAGACGGTATACAAATACACTTTGTGCCTCATGTTGTCGACAATGGATTTTATCCTACATATAAATTCATTTATGAATATGAAAACCAAGTCATTTCTTATAAGCTTTTGAAACCTTATTTAAGAGATGACCTTGTTTTTCTGGCAAATTGATTCAATTCACCTTAAACCTCAACCCCAAATAGACTTCTCTGCCTCTTGTCGGTCCCCAGTTGAACGAAGTGTCGAAATAAGGACTGAATGGGTTTTGCCAGCTTACGATGGGTCTTAACTGACGGTAATCGGTGATGTTTTCGCAACCTGCATAAATGTCCAATTTTAACCAAGATCGGGTGATCTGTAAATTGTAAGTGGTATAAGGTTTAGATGTTTTGGCTTGCCGGTATTCCTCAGGATACAACTCTGTATCAGGCAATCGTTGTGTACCAAACCAATGCACATTGGCATCGAATCGCCATTTTTTACTGATGGGCAAATAGGAGAGAGCAATCAAAGCTTTGTGTTTGGAATTAAATGGCAACAATGTTTTTACACCATTTGTTTTTCTATAAACATCCAAATAGTTATAGGCCAATTTCAATTCCCATTTTTTAATGATCTTCATGTTCACATCGGTTTGAAAACCATTAGAAACCGATGGTCCGGTGAAGTTGTAAATGAGGACTTTGTTGGGTTCACTGTCGTAGTCGGGAAAGAACTGATTGCTGAATCGCGTCTGATAAAAATCCATGGTAAAGAAACCTTCCATTTTTTTCTTTTTGAATCTTTGTAAGTAGTTCAGGCCCCAATTGAATGCTTTTTCAGGATTCAGTTTTTCTTTGAACACAATGTCTCTGGAACTGACCATCAATCCGATGTTTTCGGAAAATAAGTTGACTGTTCTCCAGCCTGTACCTGCTGATGCCCTCAAGGTAGACTGTTCAGTAACATCGTATTTGAGCATGGTTCTTGGTGTAATGGCCCAGCCAAATTGATTGTGGTGATCGGCTCTGATACCAGTGATCAATGTGATGATATCACCTCTCCATTTGAATGTGTTTTCGGCAAATGCACCCGGTATGATCTCTTTTTTCAGATAGCTGCCATTGTAAGTCCTTTTTACGGCAGTATCCGTGAAGGATATGTTTTCATTGATGTTGAGAGCTCTCAAACTTATACCTGTTTTGAATTCATGCGAGCGGTTCCAATTTTGTTCGTATTGGAAATTGGTATAAGCCTGTTTTTGCTTGGCCACATAATGCACTGGTCCGAACCAAGAATTCTGATCATGGTACACCATAGAACCCATCCAGGCCAGTTTGCGATTTTCACCCATTTTGTAACTGGCTTTCATGTACGATTCAAGTTGTATGAAACTTACTTTTTGACCGTAAATGCTATCATTGCCCAAATCTGTTTTATGGTTGAAGTGGGTTTGACCGCCAACGCGTTGTTCTTTGAATCCTTTGAATGTGGCCAGAAAGTTGAACTTGTCTTTGATGTCATCACCATATTTTATTTTGTCAAAAAACAAATAGCGGTTCATCAATGGCAGGTCTAAAAATTTGTCCTTGTCTCTGTCCCATTTTGCCGCCGGTAACACCATGTGTAAAGATGCTAAATTGCTCCATTTGCCTTTTGAAGCTTTGAAATTCAAGTTGTATTGACTTTCTCCAAAACTGTTTACATAAGCATTTAAAAACAAACGTTCACCTTTTACAGTATTTTTAGGAATCACGTTGATTTGTCCCACCATGCTTTCGAAGCCTTGTAATACTGAGGTTGTGCCTTTGGATACAAATATGTTCTCAACCAAAGTGCCTGGTATGCTGCTGATGCCATAAGTGTAACCCAGACCCAAAACCATTGGCATGCCTTCAATTAAAACTTGGTTGTATACGCCTGATAAGCCCAAAATGCGCAATTCCTTCGAGTTTGTGAGGATGTTGGTGGTCATGGGTTGAACAGTGCCCTGGGTTTCAAAACAGCCAGCCAGATCGCAACAGGCTGCTTTTTTGATCTCACCTTGACCAATGACTTCTGTTTTCATCGTAAAGCCGGCAATACCCAAACGCGCTGCGCCATCTGTTGAGACGGATACAGCATTCATGACTTTGATTTTATCAAGCGTAACTTCAAAATGTCTGTTCGTGGGTGTTTTTACTGTGTCTGTTGCATATTCGGGATGGCTGAATATCAGTTCAGTGAATATGTTGCCATGGGTTTCAAACTGAAAAAAACCACTAGAATCGGTAGATGTCAATGCATTTGAATTGATGTCTGTGATTTTGACATTGGCAATGCCTTTGCCGCTTTTGTTTTTAACAAAGCCCTCATATTTATCATGAGCAAAAGTCATGAGAGAAATGGACATGAAAATGCAGAAAGAAAATAAGATTTTCATGCAAGAATCAGGACTTGGATTTTACTTTGTGAACTTTCGCATTTGGGTCTTCACAAGTACCTGTGTTTTCTATGACGCTTATGATTTGAGCAGCAGTTATTTTTTTGCTGTTAAAAGTCACTGTAATGTTGTCGCCATCAATTACCACTTTCTTTACACCGCTTTTTCGGTACAGGGCGATTTCAACCATTTTAGCATCCGTTTTGCAACCCATTTCTGTTGCGGTTAAAGTAATGGTCGTGTCGGAGTTTGCTAAAACATTGAATTCGGCTAAATAAACTTTTTCAGTGTTTTTACTGTATGTGAATATGGGTAAGGCCATTAAGAGGGCCAGGATCATTCTTTTCATTTGAGTTGAATTTGTTTTACTTGTTTGTTTGGTTTTTAATCTCTACCACATCAAAAGTTGACATGGATTTTTGACCATACGCATGGGTATGGAAAATTGGTTGGAATGAATAAATAGAATTGAATTGTTTTAGTTTCTTGTTTCAAATTATCAACGTCAGGTCATTCAAATTTATTGAGTGACCATATCAAGAAATTTTTTTTAAAAAACTACCAATTGCGATTAAGCAATTTTAGGTGGTTGCCATTTGGCTGAAAAATAATCTTCGGGGAATACAATTTGATGTTCAGGTAAATTTGAGACTGGTTCCTGAAAATTGTGATCTAGATTTGGGGTCGATTTGCTGATGATAAAGCCTGAGCAATTGCCACAGGTGAAAAATGGAGAGCAGGATTTGCATCCTTTTTCATTTTCATCTTCAGTGTCGCAACAATGGTCGGCCTCAACATCACAAGAAATGACTTCGCTATGGTCATAATCGCGTTCTGCCAACAAAGGTGGGCAGCAAGGCGCCATTGAAGCACCTAAAACAATGATAATGAGACACGATAGGAGAAATTTCACAAAACGAAAATACGAAAAATTACTTTGTAATCAAAATGTTGATGATTGGTTAATTCATAAATACCTGTATATCTGTTTAGTAATTGTCTGAACAGAATTGTTTTGAGTTTGAATCAATCGTTGTCTATTGGCAAGTGAATTACGATTTCGGTACCTTCTCCGGGTTGACTGTTGATGTCTATGTCTCCCCCCAATAATTGCACTTGCGTTTTAACCATATACAAACCAATCCCTTTTCCATTTGAATCTTTATTGAATCGATTGTGAATGTGAAACAAACGATTTTTGTTTTTCTTTACATCAATACCAATCCCATGGTCTTTGAATTTTAACACATGAAATCCAGACTCGTTTGCCGCGCTTATTTCGATAATGGGTTTTTCATTGGGTTTGGAGAAGCGAATTGAATTTTCTATGAGGCTATGAGCAATGGTCTCAAAATAAGTACGGATGCCTTTTACATGCATGTCTTTTTCGATATGGAGTATGAATTCAGGTTGCCTTGTTTGATCACTTGATTTAAACCCGTTGATGACATCATGAATCAATTCATTGAGTTTTATATTGGCTTGAACTTGTAGGCGAGCACTTTTAAATGTCAATATTTCATTGATGTCTCTCAAAACTTGATCAACCTGATCTGCAGATTTGATCAGACTGTTTTTTACAAACTCTGTTTCATCCGGTTTGATCTCATTGGCAATTAAGTTTGAAAGCCCAAGGATATTGACAATTGGTGCCCTTAGGTTATGAGAGACCAGATATGAGAATTGTTCCAGATCGCGGTTTCTGATGATAAGGTCGCCAATGATTTGCTTGCGTTCTATTTCCTGAAGTCTTTTCTTTGTAATGTCTTTAACGGTTAAACACATGTTGATGCATCCATGTTTGTGATTAAAGACAGGGTATATGCTGATGATGTAATAGCGTTTACCGCCATCTATCAAATAGGATGATTCATATTCGATGGGTTGACCTTCTTTCAGTGAATTTGAAAATTGGGTGATAAAATTATCGTGTTTTTCTGGAGATATAAGATCTGTTAATTTTTTATTGACAGCTATCTCTACTTTGCTCAATACCAAACTTAATTTTCTGAAGACTTCATTGTAAGTGATGATGCTACCGTCAATGTCCAGTAATGCATAGCCTTCATCTGTACTTTCAAAAATGGTTTTTAGATTTGATTGGGAATTGGTCAGTTCCTCCAAAGTCTTTCTATGTCGAATGAAAAGATTAATGGCCAATAGTACATTCTTTAATAAAGTATGCTCTTCATCCAAAAATATTAGATGTTCATTTTCACTTCTATCTATAAAGAGAAATTCCATTCGTAAATGAACATTGTTGCTTTTGGTTTCTTCGCAAATGCCGGCAATACCTCCTTCAAGGTTTTTATTGGTATAGGTTTTTGAGTCGTAGGTCAATCGAACAATGGATTGTTCGGGGAATTGCAAACCTTCGGGTACCATGTTCACAATGTTTTCGAGGACAGCGTCTACATCACTGCCGGATTGTATGATGTCGTGCACAGAAGTCAGCGTATGCAATTCTTTAACGCGTTCTTTGAGTGAGTCGTTTATTTCTTTTTTTGATCGGCTCTCCTGATTTCGTTTTAATGCAAGTTGAATGTTTTTTACTACTCTTTTTAATATTTCAATCTCATGTTGGTCAAAAGCATCTGTGTTTTTTGAATATATATTAAAAATGTATTGGACTTCGTTCAATTCGAATGGGATTGCAATGGTGGATGCAATGCCAAATGACAAGGCGGTTTCCAGCCAGGGTTTGAATTGCTCCGAAAGGTTGATGTCATTGGTCACTACCAAATGTTTACTTTTCAAAGCCATGATGGTAGGTCCATGATACTGTACCGGAGATTTAAGGTCTATCGTGATGTTGTTGAGATAGTCTGTTAGTCCAGACGCTGTCAAGGGTTTGATGAGGCCTGATTCAAGACTCGGACCATTGCAAATCCAAGCCAAGATGTATCCGTTGTCCACCAAACACTTGCAGCAACTGTTTAGCATTTCAATGTCATTGGGGTTTTCATTGATGATTAAATCGTTGATGCTGTTAAGTATCTCCAATTCATGTTTGGCCTTTTTAAGACGATATTCCTGAAGTTTGATCTCCGTTATGTCAGTTTGTATGCCATACCAAACTACAACACCATCATTGGTTTTGAATGGAATGGATTTTAAATTCAGGCAAATGTTCTTTCCATTTGGCACTTGATATTCAACGTCAACATCAAAAGGTTCCAGATTTGAATAGGATTGCTCTTCTTTTTCCAACATCATTTTCAAATACTCAGGTTTTAAATTTGAAAAAAGAAGTTCAGGGTAATTCATAGCAGTCTCACGGTCTAAACCTAAAAGATTTGGTGTATTATAACTGAGATAAAGAAATTTGCGCGAACCGTCGGGGTACCTGGCCAATTGATAAAAAACGCAATCGTTCTCTTTGGACCCGGGAATTGCAGATCCAGTCAGTTTATTCGCGTGTTCAAAGTTTTCAATGGTCATCTTATGAGTTGGTTTTTAATTGACCATCGTTTTTAGTCGACTAATAACTAATGATCAACAACTTAAAAAGTGAACCGTGAGTTGTTAGTTGGTTTATCAAAATAAGGGAATTGAAAAATTAATTCCTATGAAAATCTGATATTTTTAACAAATTAAAATTTATAAAAACTTTAACTGTCTTTAAATCAATTGATGCCCCAATTGAAATGAGTTTATTTAAGCTTCGAAAACAACAAGTTTAAATCAAGTTTGTTGATCAATGTTGGATGACAATCTTGAAACTCTGATATTGAGAATTCGTTTTTATAAGCAATGTATACAATCCACTTGTAAAATTTGAGGTGTTGATTTGTAAAGTGCCTGATTGGGTTTCATTTGAATACAGCAACTCGCCTTTGTTGCTATAGATTTTGATGTCACTATTTGTTAGGCAATCAATGTTTAATTCTTCATTTGCTGGATTGGGATAGAAATAAACAGAACTTAGAGGTGCCATGTTGCTTAAAGATGTAAGATTTGGTTCAGTACTGAATCGCCATACATTCGACCATGGACCTGCGTTTTGATTGTTTATTTTTCCTCTGACTCTCCAGAAGTATGTTGTACCGGGTTCCATGCCTGTGAAATTGATGATCTCATCAGTGGTATTGCCGGAAGTGAGAATGTTGATACAATTGGTGTCTGAAGAAACTTGTACGTCATAGCTAACTGCATTCAAATCACTTTGCCATCTCAATGGTGTGCTGCTGCCTTTGATGTTCTCATAAGGTTTTGTATTATTCTTCTATTTCAATTTGTGGATTACAGATTTCTCGCTCTTCTTCAATGAAGTTAGGGTCACAATATGCCCACTCTTTTCTCGAAAAAAGTTCATTACCCCTCAGTTTTTCAGGTTTCCTAATAAAGGGAATGCTATACCCGAAGACAAAAAAGCTGCTGTTAGAATATCCAAGTTGAATGTGGTAACATCTATCTATGGTGATACTGTCTATTGTGAATCGAACGCCTAAAATAGTATAACCCGGATAAATGCAAATTTTTGTTCTGCAGTAATCATAAGTTGCATCTTCTATGCCTTCCAATTTCAAAACGTCTTTTAAGATGGTATCAAGTGCGAGATGGTAGTTTTGGAAACCTCCAAACTTTCTAAGATTTCCGTGTCTTTCAATGATGTTCAGTATTTTTCTGTCCATTTTCGACACATTCACTTTGTCCATCCTCATTTTCACCATTTGTTTGGATGTTTTGGGTTTGCAGTAGTAGCATTCCGTTATTTTAGTTTGCATGAGCAAATAAACTTTTGATGTAAAGTCGTAATATTCCAAAGTGGTATCTACCTGATAATTCATGTAATGTTTGTTAACAGCATAGTAACCTCTGTAAAATGAAAGTGTGCCGGATAATTGATTGAAATAATTGAGGTCATGAATCACAATGGGTCTGAAAAGCATTGTGAACACGACGCAATTGGAGGCATCGGTTTTTAATTCTATCAGTTCATCTACCAATTGAATCATTTGCATAGAGTCTTTAGAGATCAGTGGGTCGAGTAATATTGCAACTATTGAGTCTGTCCGCGTTTTCAATTGTCGGTTTAATGACAAGATTTGCCATGGAGACATGATGTCATTGACATTGTTGTCGTTTATTAGCAATGCTGAATCACATTCAATTCTGTAAGACAGTTGCTTTGCAACTTCTTTGGGTAATGGGGGAGGAGGAATTGGCGGAATGTATTTCTTTAAGTAAACAGAGCTTTCCATCATTCTACCATATTTGTCTCGCATGGCATTATATACCTCTGCGTGAATGGTGTAAAGGTCTTTTGATTGTGTTTGTATGGAATCTTTTAAATAGTATTTGTTGAGAGCCTGTGGTCCACCGTAATGGTTCAGAATCCAAGCCATTCGGGTCATTTCGTTTTTGTTTCTATAATCAATGTAGCGGCAACACAGATCGGTTAAGAAATGAAAGGTTTCATTCATATTCAAACTGGCTAAAGAGTCAATGAATTTCACGATTTCGGTGGAATCGTATTTCTCATAATGATCTATTTTTTTCATCAATGACAAATGCCAATTTTTGTTCATCCTGAGTTTTCGAGCACCTCCCAGATCTCTCCAATCTGTAAATGTATTGATGTTCTCATCTGTTATATAATCCTGAACATATTTTTGACCAAAGGCTTTTTGATGGCAAAATACCAATAGAATTAAAACGATATGTGTGTAATGTTGTTTCATTCGGCTCCGTGTATAAAATCGACCTGAATCATCACACCATCAACAAGCTTGAATATTGCACAATCAATTCTCTCAGAGAAACGTGTTGTATGCGAACAAGATTCGTAACCGATTAGGGTCATTTTACCATTTATCCATTCATAATGTTCTGAATTGTAATGTAAAAAGCTGGAATCTGTGTAGTATTTGTAAGTACCCCCGAACGTTTTCTTTTCTCTGTCGTAATAGAGGTATAGTAGTTGACTTAAAAAGGTGTCTTTTACATGTATTTTCTGAACGCTGTCATAGATGAAAACATCCCATTTGTCTGATATACTTGGTTGTCTGGTCTTGTAATCTTCGTAGCCATCGAAATTGAAATCTCCCGTATCTTTTAGGATAATGATGTTTGAGTATGGCAATTGGGGTAAAGATTTTAAAGAGCCATTTTTGTAAATGAAACGCATAGGTGTTTTCTGACTCAAAGGCAATTCCCATGAAAACAATGTGTCGAGGTGCAAAAGCCATTTGGTTTGACTGTTGTTTGTTTTGTGTATACCTGAAAGCGTTTTGTTTGTTGAATTGAATTCGATGTTCTCAAGAGTCGAAAATCTTGATTCATAATAAAATTTTCCTTCTTCCGGATTGTATAAATAGAATATATAGCGATTGCCATCAACGCTGTTGTAAATGCGTATATCCGGGTAGCCATCAAAGTTGTAATCCTCTATGTATAGGCTGTCAAGCAAATCATCAGGTTCTTTTTCGGCATCACCATATATTTTGAAATCACTGATAGGAGAAGTTTCGTTTTTTTGATAAATGCGCAATGATTTTGCATACTTGCCATCACCGTCTTTTAAACCGAATTTGTAATCATTAAAGGTTAATTCAAATCTGAATTCACCAACTGTTTTGTCAATTTTATGGCTGAAGGTATTGATTGCCAATTTTAATTGTTTTTTGTCTTTTACAGGGATAAAGTTGTAGTTGATGTAATAAAAATCCTGATGTACTTTATGGGTGTCGTTGTAAACATCATAAACTATTCGAACATTTCTCAACGAAGGGCCTTTAAAGAAATATTGCTTGAAAATGTAGTAAGTTTCATTTGGCTCAAGCCTATTGGGTTTATCTAATCTTTGTTTTTCTGAAACTATTGTTTGTCTTTCAAAGTCAATCGAAGGGTTGTTCATTTGGCTTAAAGTAGGTTCTTGTTCATAAGTGTTTTTGCCCTTTACATACAAGTAAAAGAGGTAATTGAATTGACCTGGAATTCTGAAATCAGGGAACCCATCAAAATTGTAATCTGCAACTTGCAAGCTGTCACTGTTTCTAAAGTTTGTTTTCAATCGATTGCCTGTAAAATCTCCGGTGTAGATCAAATCGTTGTTTTTATATACGCTGATTCTCTTACCATAAGCACCTTTCTCAGCTGGAAGTACCATGCCGCTAGGATTCATTTCCAATACAAATTTGAACTTTCCCCGAACAATGGTTTGGCGATTTATTGCATTGTACTTATCCGGGCTAACATTTGCTTCTGTCAATTCTAAATGGTGATTTTTGTATTGGTAATAATTGACTACACTTTTCATTTTGCCGGATTTGTCCGGCGTTTGCACTTTTTCTTCAACTTCTTTCATCGAATGCCCTCTAAATACATAAGTTTTCAAGTACTTTGTGTTGTAGTAGAAACCACCTGGTGTGGCGATTTTTCGACTTGAATCTAATTGATGTATATGACCACTTAGAATTTTGTTTTTGTGGTCGAAATGGAGATTGATCAATTGGTTTAAAAAAGGCTCTTTGATGAATTTGTTGCTGTCTTTATCAAACACATAGTAAATGTACTTGGATGCATTTTCACCACAATACCTGATGTCTGTATAGCCATCAAAATTGTAATCTGCCGTTTCAAGACTGTCGGTGCAGAAGTTTCGAACTGAACCGGCCCAAACTGATACATCCAATAAGGTTTTTCCCGATTGTAGGTCTTTTACATTTATGGTTTTCTTGAATTGATAGGATTGACCTTGATTGCTATTAAGCTCATAACTCAAATTCATATTAAATTCCTTTGTGCCAAAATATTTTACAACACGACTGTTGTTTAATGTGTTTTTTTTGTTGACAAGCGTGTAGTTGTGATAATGATAAACTTGTGTGTCTAAAGTCATTTTACCTGTATCGAAATTGACTTGCCAAAGTTTCATAGGTTTTGTGTTAGAAATTATGGTCAAATTCGTCAAATTAGTGCCTTCAAAAACATAGGTTCGGCCTTTAAAATCTGTGTCGAAATAACTGCCAATTGCTTTTTTTTGATTGAAGTCAAAATAAATGTGTATCAATTTACTCAGCAAAGGCTCATATTCAAAGGTATCTTTATATGGATTATAGAGGTAGTATTTCTGCTGTGTTAAATTGAAATTGAACAGTCTGACATCCGGATAACCATCAAAATTGTAATCGGCAACTTGCATGCTGTCGGCTCCATCTGCAGAATATTTGCCTTGATTGCACAACAAATAAAATGAGCCTATGGTTTCTTTTTCTGAATTTAATATTTGTAAGTGCCTGTAAAAGCAGCCAGTACATTGCGGAGGAGACAAATCATTGGTTCCTTCTGCGAAATAAAAAGTGAATGGATGTTTTCTGATCTCTTTCCTTTTGTGAAATTGAGGGTTAGCTTCTGTCATATAGATCAAAATAGCACTATAGGTTGATTTGTAGTCTCTTTCATCCGGATAACCGCACAAGTGCTGAGTTTTGCTGTTGTCCAATTGGATGTATTGCGTTTTAAAACGTCCGTTTGGATCTTCAATTTTGATATAGGTTTTGTGTTCACTGGTGTCTATGTCTCCAACAATACAAATGTAGTCGGTGAAAGCCTGAACAAAATGTCGACTTTGTTTGTTGCGATTCTTGTGTTCTTTGTCGGAATTGGGTTCTGGATTTCGCCAGAATTCGACAGTATCGTATTCAGATCTTAAGTAATGATCATTGCCCTTATAAATGTCTTTTGATTTTATAATGGGTTTGCCGTTTTCATCTACCAGGGTGATTTTCAATCCTTCAACTGTGTTTCCCCATCTTGTCATTGGCCGAACACCCACTAGTCGCGAATGGTCGTATTGACAATGTTGCGCGTTCAATAGAGCACCATTCGTCATTTGTGAAATGATGAAAAGTAGCAATGAAAATTTTTTGAAATTTGCTTTCATTTTTCTGTACTTGATACTTTTTTCATTCATAAAGTAAACGAATTTTACTGTAAAAATAAGAGATTAATTTATTATGGCTTTCACCCTTGAACTAAAGTTTCATGCTATGCCCAGTTTGGTTCTCAAATTGCCACCACTAAAGGTTTTGTTGACATAAGACGAAAGTTTAAAAGCAATAAGGAATCTTTTTTCTTTTTTAAGGGGCTTAATTTGAATACCCCAGTCACCTTTATGCATTGAAAATGAACCGCAAATGACACAGCGTTGAATTAAGAA
This sequence comes from Bacteroidia bacterium, assembly GCA_036405075.1. Taxonomy (GTDB): domain Bacteria; phylum Bacteroidota; class Bacteroidia; order NS11-12g; family UBA955; genus JABMMZ01. Next base: position 15,502 of record DASWYG010000278.1, read on the forward strand.
TAAATGTGAAATTTACTGTCTTTTAGGTCGGCAGTGATAAGGTTTTAACCAAAGGAAAAGACGAATGAAATTTGAATTGAAAGAATGTTTTGAGTATGACGCTAAAGTATACCTTAAGTTTTTTGATCCTGACTATCTGATCAATTGAATACAGCCTCCAATATTGTTCATTTTACCATCTCCAAAACTGTATTTGAATAGGTAGTAATAGTTGCCGTCAGCGCATTCGGGTCCGTTGTTGAACAACTGTCCATTCCAATTGTCGGTTTGTCCCGGTTCACTGTCCTCGTTTTGCTCAAAGACCAATACTCCCCAACGGTCATAAATACTCAATTGATATGTTTTTTCACCGACGATCATGATGTCGAAACCATCGTTGAAGCCATCTTTTCCTGGTGTAAATACATTGGGTATTTTCAATTCAGTGCTGTCACATTTGATCAGTTTTAACGAAAATGTATCACTCAACTCACAATCAGAAGAATCCATGACTTTAATCACATAATCGTTGACTTTGCTGAATTTTAAAGGTGAGTTTTCGGTTTGGCCATTAACATATATTTTTGAATAGGAGTGGTTTAAATCCATTACAAATGCATTGCCTTCGCAAATACTTGTGTCTTTTAATTCAGGCAGCGGAGGAGGACTCGAAGTGTTTAGTTGGAGTGTTACTATGCTGTCGCATCCATCTGCAGTTTGTCTTATCATTTTGTATTTACCTGCCCGGGTGTAAGTGCTGTCTGAAAACTTAAACGTGTCATTCTTACAGATTTTACCTTGTATTAAAGTGTCTTTGGGTTGATCACAAAATGTACAGGTAAGGTAATTCTTGCTGTTCAAATTAATGTTGTTGGGTAGGCCCGATTTTAAATTGGTCAACCATAGTGTTGAATCTATTTTAGCATGGCAATCTAATCCGGCTTTATTCGGAAAATTGATCTGGCCCATATAATGTATAAATGGATCGGTGGTTGAACGCATGGTGGGGTAGTTTTTATCTACACCCAAAATCCAAATTTTATTGTCAGGAGCCAGTTGAAAATCGAACAATGCAAAGAAAGTGTCTGAACAGTATTTCCCATTTGCCAGAATGAAACTGTCGCTGCCTGAGGCTAGGTCATATTGGATGATTGGACTGGTACCATTAGATCCTAAATACAAATACCTGGAGTTAGGAGAAAATTCGATTCCATAAGGCGCGTAAACAGATTTGCGGGCATTGCCGCTGACTTTTCCTGTACTGTTGTCGAAATGCAAAAGTTGTAAGATGGCGGGTCTTTCTCTAATGGTTGCCGCTAGCCAACATCCATTTTGAGAGATCTTGATGGTGCCAGTATGAGCGAATACAACACTGTTGACATTGTGGCCAACAGCTGAGACAACTGCAGTTCTGTTGATGCCATTTTTGGTAACCAAGAAACTTAAGAATTTATTGGAAGCATAGTCGTGAGTGACGACCCACAGATCAGTGCCATTTCTGTGTCTGGTTGCCGTTAGTTGTTCTGTTGTGTTAAAAACAAGAGTGTCAAATTTTGCAGTGATCTCACCTAAACCTCCATTTTTATTCATGTCAACAACATTCACATAGATACGCCCTTTTTGACCAACACTTCGGTCCATGAAGTTTCTCAAATAGTAATAAATGCCGGGAGATTCCGGCTTGGGAATGATGAGAAAACCTTGTTGAGCATCGAAGTTGAAGACAGTTTGAGTGTCGCCTTTCATGATGTTGTTGCTGCGGTCGTATACTTGCATTCCTGCATAAAACAGCAAATTGCCTGCACTGTCTGAAATGGATGCTGCCCCTTCAACATTTCTTACTTTCGAATCATAGATGGGTATCACGCCTGTGTCAGTGAATTTTAGGGCAGTGTTGATACCAAAGTGCCAATTGTTGTATTCACCTTGAGCCAAGCTCTCTTTGCACTGCATGAGTGAAATCAAAAAGATGAGCAAAAGAAATTGCTTAATGCGAAACATGATGAAGATAGACTTTTTGTCTTATTTCAGTCGGAACTCAAACCCCAGATTAATCCTTGCTGTACCTAGCTTCTGACTATAACCCGATACCATTGAGTTCAGTGGACTGTAATAATGCACACCACTGAAAAGTTGAATGTCTTTTACAATTGGTAAACGTATACCTATGCCAATTCCTGCGTTCATGATGGTAGACTTAACCGCCGTGTTGTTTTGAGCCGATTCAATCTTTTGTTTGCCATTTTCTAAGAACCAAAATTGTCCGCTTGCAGCAAGTAGAAATTTTGCCTCTATGCCGGCTTCCACATACCAACTGAGTTTTTTGTATTGCATGCAATATTGTGTGCTGAATGGCAATACGAGGTATGAAAAAACCGTTTTTTGATTGGGATATGGGGTGCTCAAATAGGTGTTCACATTTGAATCAATGAAAGATTTGATCAATGCGATACGTGTACCGTTATTGGTTTGATCATAATTGGGGTTTATGATCCTGTATGTCGTGTCATAAAACACATTCCTGTTTTCTGTAGTGTAATTACTTTTGATGCGTGTACTGTTGTAACCTAGTCCGGTGCTGAAAACAAATCTGTTTTTCTTCAATCGATATTGCAATCCGTATCCCATGGTAGAAAGGTATTTTTCTTCACCTGATTTTGTATCTGCAGATTCTGAAATGTTTGTTTTGACAACAGGATTAAAATTGCTGTATACAGCGAGAAAATGTTCCGGGCTCGATGAGAATGGATTCTTTTTGAAGGATTTTCTTAAGCGATCGTAGGGTATTTTTGTGAAATCGATTTTATCGAATTCTTGAGCATTTAACATTGAAGCAAAGCGGGATATACCGTTCATGCGGAGAGCTGCGGTATACCCCGTCTCTGATTCATCATTCGATATGAGCATTAATGTCGATTGATCAATTGAGTTCGTTTCGCTTATATTCAATGTTGATTGTGTTGTTTCTTCAATAATCGAAGAATTGAGTTTGGTTTTTAGTGATGGGTAGTTGAGGGTAGGTTTAGTGTCAAATTTCTCTGTTGGGTTGATTGTGTGTTTCAGGTTTTTAATTTCAGTTTTTACTGTGCTAACGGGTTCGTTTATCCAATCAGATGTCGATTGGTTTCCTTTGTTTTGGCTGTTAGTAGGAAGTGTTTCGGTACCGCTGTTTTTAAATGTGTTTACAGTTTCAATGGCTGTGTGCTTTTGTTTGTTGAATGTTGCGAAATACACCGCAGATAAAGCCACAGCACTCACAGTTAAAGTCAAAGCAACCAATCGGAAATAGACAAATTTTTTGCGTTTTTTGTCTTTGTCGAGCAACAATTCCATGTCTTGCCAATACCTTTCATTGTATGGCAAACTGTTTTTCTTGATCTCGTTTTCGAAAAGTTTATCTATGTTTTTCATGAGGTGAGTCGACTTTCGTTAATTGTTTTTTTTTCATTTTGTAACAGTTCCATCAATTTTCTGCGTGCATCATTGACATGCCATTTACTGGTGCCTTCCGAAATATCCAACATTTCTGCGATTTCCTTGTGTCTGAATCCATCAATTGCAAATAGGGTGAATACCTTTCTGCTTGAATCCGGAAGTTTTCTCAACATAGCGAGTAAATCATCAGCCTGCATGCGCTGTTCTCCATCGTTATAGTTGTATAGGTCTTCAGCCTCAATGTCTTCAACCACCTCAATATTGCTCACATACAATCTTTTCTTTCTGTTTTCATCAATGATGTGATTGATTAAAATGTTTCTGATCCAGGTTGCAAGTGTGTATTCGGGATTGTAGCTTTCTATGTTTTGTAAGACCTTCAAAAATCCGTAATTGATGTGCTGCACAGCCTCTTCTTCATTGTCGGAATATCTCAGTGCAATGCTGCTGAGTAAAGGGAAATAGAGCCTATACAGGGCGTTTTGGCAACGTCTGTCTTGCTTTTTACAGCCTTGAATAAGCTCTTTTTCGGTCATTTATTTCGCATTTTCACCTTTGGGTTTCATGATGGTAGCTTAACGGGCAATGGTGATGATTTTTGTTTCTGTTCCTTTGTCGGTATTGATACTCAAATAGTACATGCCTTCAGGCAATTCACTTACATTTAATTTAAAAGTACCGTCTGTGTCAATTGTGTCAATGTTTTGTGTCAAAATGCTTCTGCCATTGATGTCTGTGATTTGAATTGTGACAAAGGTTTCCATTTGATTCAGATTAATGGTCAATGATGAGCTGCTAGGATTCGGATAAACATTGAACATGTTTGCTGAGACTTCATCTATACCGGTTTGATTTGGATCTTTCAGTACTTTGATCTTAACACCTTCCTTGAATATCTCTACAGTGTCGCAGAATGTACTGTTGCAATCCACATCGGTTATGGTCAGACAGATCAAGAACTTGCCTGATTTGTAATACATGTGATTAGGGTATCTGGAATCAGAACTGCGTCCATCTCCAAAGTCCCATTTGAATTTGGTGTTTGGTGTAACATGTGTACTGTTTTCAAAGATATAAATGGTCATTTTGTCACTGGTGTCTACTCCAAAGTAATAAGCAGCTTTGCACTTGTCAGGGTCATAAGTTACATTTTTGCAAATCGAATCACACACAACATCGTTGGCGTCTGTTACATAAAGACAAACATTGTAAGTGCCTTTACTGTTGTAGCTGTGTGAGGGAGTTTTGTTGTTGCTGTTGTCGCTGTTGCCATCGCCAAATTTCCATCTCACTTTATATGAATTGTTGCTTTTGGATTTGTCTTTAAAATCGATGCCTGATGAGGTTTGAGAATAAGTGAAATCAGGTTCAGGGCATTCATATTGAGCACAACCAGTAGTTGCTGCGCTTAAGTATGATCCATAATCTACCAATGCGTGTATTTGGTTGTTGTCAATGTAGTCATTGATGCCTGTGGCAATTAAGCTGCTTAAAGAAGAGTTCCAATAATTGTTTTTAAAGTCGAGGGTATCTACAAATCCTGAATTCGTTTTTCCGGTACAATAGATGCTATTGGTGACATAGTGCAAGAAGTTGTTGTTCTTGACGCTCCATAAGCCTGTGCCCGAGTTTGTAGTTGTATTGTTGACGTAATATTCAATGTGTCTGTTAGCACTATCGAAGGTGTTGTTCTCAATGGTGATATCTGTGTTATGGTAATAGCCACCAATGGTGAATTGAAAAATCGTTTTGTTGAATTTTCTAAACGTGTTACAGGTAAATATACTGCTTTGTGCTTGATAGAAATCAATTCCCATTGAGTTTTTCCAATCGTAAAAATAGCAATTGCTGATTTTGTTTTTTGTACTCAACATCAATCCACCACCGTGATTTCGGGCGGTACATTTTTCCATTTCCAATTCGGTTTTTGAACCAAAAGGCCAAATGATATTGCTGTTGGTGGCACCTTTTTCGAAAATACTGTATTCGAACCTCAATTTAACAAAATTGGTGGTAGTAGAAGTCAGTTGACGTGCAACATATTGGAAGTTAGAGAAAGTGCAATTGCTAACGAGCAAAGGCGTTTCATCCAGATACAGGGCCATGTATCCGAAATGACCTCTGAATTTACAATGTTTGAATATAGAGCCGGTATTGGTAGAAAAATTATAGCCAACCGAGTTTTTGTAGAATTCAAACTTTACTGAATCGATGAGGATGACAGTATCTGATTTTCCTATGGCATTCACTTCACCTTGAATACCAATGACATAATTAGATGCATTTCTGATGCGCGTGCCGGGTAAGATGGTGAGCTTGTTGCCGGAGGTGACAACAATGTTTTGAGATATGATATAGGGGCTTCCCGCTGGTGACCATGTTTGGTTGCTGCTGATATTGGAACTGACTATGGTTTGAGCTTCAATGTTTGGAAGCAAAGCTAAAAAACCTATTAACAGAAAGGATCTAATAAGGGTTTTTGAGAATTCTGCATTGAGTAATTGTAGTTTCATATCCACTATATACGGATGGATTTTGGATAGGTTGGGTGTTAGGGTAAAAATAGTACAAATAATTTATGATTGCGGTTTTTGGTGTAAAAATTTACTCAGCACGTAAATAAAAGAAAACTACACGCTGGTAAAATGCTCTACACGATTATAAAATTAAAGTACGCTTTCATTTCCATTTTGGAAATAACAATAGAATAAAAGAAGAATTTGCAAATTCAAAATTCATCTATTATGAATAAAACACTATTATTGTTTATTTGCATATTGCTGGGATTTACCGGTAATATTTATGCAGCTGGAAGCTTTTCAGTGGGTCATGCCACTCAAGCTGAGACACTCTCTAAAATGACAACCAGAAATGGCAATTTGATCATTGCCGGGTTGACTACTATTGGTTCCGATCAGGTCATTAACATTACCGAGGTAAGCACTGCGGGTGTACTTATCCGAACAGACAACTTTAATTTGTCTTATTCCGGATATGGAAACGCCACCAATGAGTTCATTTCGGATGTTATTATTGATAAGGACAACAACATTGTTGTATATGGAAGAACCACATTTAAAAACACTGGCAGGCCTGAGCTTTATGTGTTGAAGGTCAGTGGTGAATTCAGAAACACAATGTTTGTCACTGCGTTAAGAACTGGTGATACTTATTTAAGAGGGTTTACCCCAAGTAACATAATCGAATATCATCAAGGTTCTGAAAATTTTTATTATGTTTCTGCTGTAAGTTATCACAACGACAACGATGATGATAATTCTTTTGGGACTGTATCAAATGGGAATTGTTATGTGGCAAGGATCGATTTCTATACTGGTACATTCAATCGTCAAATTTCCTTTTTGGAAACTTACACACAGGACAATAAAACAACGAATGTTGACCATTCAAATTCAGGGATGATCATTTCTGATAACCGTATTTTAGTTTATGGTTACTACGGAAACTCTGCCGCCAGTTATGTTGTCAGACCATTTATATATGAAATTGAGCCGTCTTTGCAGGTTACAGGAACAAATAAGGGGATTAGATCCAAATATTATTTCAATTATTATAACAATACGGGTGTGCAGTTAGAAGGTATTCATAAGATCGTTCCTGTCCCCGGGGCTTTTAATGAATTTTATATGTATGGTTATGTTGTTTGGGGGGGTAATTATTACAATGTG
>DASWYG010000279.1:0-7069 GCA_036405075.1 Bacteroidia bacterium
TAATTCTGAAACGGCTTCAAACGTTTGAAGGTATACACCAAATACTTGGTTTTCTCAGTGGTAGCGCCAAAGCTAGGGTATTCTTCCACAGTGTCTTTGGTGTAGTTCAATCCTTTGAAATTCTTTTCTATGATCTCAAAATTCAGGTATTTCGGCAAAGCAATTTTGATCACTTTCTTTTGAGTAAAGTGTTCTTCAGGAATGTAAAGTGTACTGTTGAATTTGGCATCTCTGCAAGATTCAGTGTATTCGTAATTCACTTGAGAACCCCTTACAGGTAACGACAATTTATAGAGCTTGTAACGGCTATCGGTTTTGAAATAAGTTTGACCATCAAAACTCTTGTCTTCTTTTTCCAAAGTAGCAGAGGTGTTGTCGATCTTGAAATGTATGTTTTTGATGGACACCATTGAGTTGTAATGGAACACAATGGGTTCATCCACAAAATCTTTGATGCTGGTGTAATCTACCTCGTAGTCTGTGTTCATCAGCACTTCGCCATCCGGAATGGGATGTTCGGTGAGTTCCGGGACTTTCGAATTGGTGGTTTTTTTCTTGGCAATGCGGGCCAAACTGTCGGCTTTTTTGTTTTCGGCCAAATACTGCTTGTAGTACTGCGTTGAATCGTATTTGTCGTTGAACTTAAAATTCACCACCACTTTGATCTTGTCGTATACCAAGCTCTCATCGGGGAATTCATCTGCCAGATCTCCGGCATCTTCTATCATAGATGGGCTGAGGTTTACTTCATCCGGACTTTCCATTACCGGCTTGTTTTCATAAGGTGAAGTGATGTGTACTTTAGGAGACGAACATGCAATGAACGCAACAACCAATGGTGTGAAATAGGTGAATTTCATAAAGGTATTCTTTGTTGGTCTACAGATAACTGAAAGAGAGCATAAGATATTTCATAGTTTAACTCTACTGAATAAATTTATTGTCAATCTATCCGTTCAAGTTATCATTCAATGACAATCCGATCTTGCCGTCAAGTTGGTTTACCGTTAGACTCTAGCTTTTTTTGTTTTCAATAATAGTAAAAAAATGAATGTCAGCAAACCATTTAACAAAATTAATTCATTTCCCAATTCATAGCCGCCCAACCATTCTTTGCTGTTCTTTGAAAGTACGAAGCAAATCACCGGAGAAATCAAACAAATAAAAGGAATCCATTTGTCTCTGTAATTGATTTGCGTGAACAATCCTGCCGCAAACAATCCTATCAATGGTCCGTAAGTCAATGAAGCCATTTTTAAGATCAGGTCAATGGTGGTAGAATCTGTGAAGGCATATTTAAGAAAAACGATCACTGCCAGCAAGGCCAATGAAAAACCTATGTGCACCGCATGCCTCATGTTGCGTTTCTTTTTTTCACTATAAGATTTGTTTTCAAAATCGAGGAAGTCAATGCAAAATGAAGTGGTCAATGTGGCCAAAACAGAATCGGCTGAACTGAATGTGGCAGCTGTCAATCCAATGATGAAAGCCAAGGCCGTGAAGGTGCCAAAATGGTTCATGGCCAGGAATGGGAACACAGCGTCGGTGTTCAATTTGCCCGCCTCTGTTAATGGTAAAGCAAGGTTAAGATCACCGGCGTATTTGTACAACAGAATGCCCAAACTCAGGAACAAGGCATTCACAATGAGCAAAACAATGCTGAACCAGATCATGTTTTTCTGAGCCTCTTTCAGCGATTTCATGCTCAGGTTTTTTTGCATCATGTTTTGGTCCAAACCGGTCATACCCACAGTGAACAATGCTCCGCCCAGAATGTGTTTCAACCAATGGTTGCCCTTCATGGGGTCGGTTTCAAATATTTTGCCATAAGGACTGGTCTTCACTGATTCGACAATGCCATTGAAATCCAAATTGAGTTGTGAAGAGATTGCCACTATTGACAAAACCACACCCAATATTAAGAACAAAGATTGAAAAGCATCCGTATACACAAGGGTTTTGATGCCACCTTTGTAAGTGTACAACAACATCAGTCCAATGAACAATGTTGCAGTGGCCATAAAAGGAATGCCATACGAATTAAAAATGAACAATTGCATCACACCAATGGCCAACATCAATCGGCCACCGGCTCCAAACAGGCGCGAGATGAGAAAGAAAAATGAGCCTGTTTTTTGAGCATTGCCTCCAAATCGCTGACGCAAATAAGTATAAATGGAGATGAGGTTGAGTTTGTAATACAGGGGCAAGAGAATGAACACAATGATGTAATAGCCGAGGAAATAACCAATGACCACTTGCATATAGGTGAGCGATACTTTTTGCACAGCCCCCGGAACAGAGATATAAGTGACACCGCTGAGGGAATCGCTGAGCATACCAAAAGCCACCAGATACCAGGGCGATTGTTTGTTGCCGATGAAATAGGAGGCTTCATCTGCTTTTCTGGAAGTGATCCTGCTGATCAGAATCAAAGAGAGGAAGTAGCAAACAATGACTGTAAAAAATAAAGTGGCCGACATTATGAATTGGGTAAATCGACTCAAAAATATGAGAATACAAGGTGTTTTAAAATCTCAGCCCCGATAAGTTAATAACAGTTCGTCCGATTTAAGCGATTTCGAACAAAATGAGCACCCGTTTGTTTTGACTTAAGTAAACATCAATTTAACTTTGAAGCATCATGAGCATAAAAAAGACCGACGAAGAATGGAAAAGCAGTTTAGACCCTGAATCCTACCGCGTGTTGAGACAAAAAGGTACCGAAAGACCTTTTTCAGGAGAGTATGAAAAGCATTGGGAGCCCGGCATCTATGTGTGCAAGGGCTGTGGGGCCGAGTTGTTCAAGTCTGAAACCAAGTTTGATGCTGGTTGTGGCTGGCCTAGTTTTTATGAGAGTGTAGACCACTCCAAGGTTTTAGAGAAAGCAGATTACAGTCATGGCATGACGCGTATAGAAGTGCTCTGCGCCAATTGCGAAGGGCATTTGGGACATGTGTTCACAGATGGACATGGCACACCAACAGGGTTGAGGTATTGCATCAACTCAGTGAGTTTGGGATTTAAGAAAAAAGAAGATTAAAGGTATACTATTTCTTTCTCATAAAGAGGCGCACAGGAACTCCTGTGAAATTGAAATTCTCTCTCAATTTATTTTCCAGGAATCGTTTATATGATTCGCTCACATACTGTGGTAAATTACAGAAATAGGCGAAGCAAACCGAATTGGACGGCAATTGCTGAATGTATTTGATGGTAACGGTTTTGCCTTTAACCCCTGGAGGCGGAGTGGCTTGAATGATCGGCAACAAGACCTCGTTTAGAGCAGATGTTTTGATGCGCGTAGACATGCGATCGTATACCTCACAAGCAGTTTCTATGGCTTGAAATATCCTTTGTTTGTTGAGCGCACTGATGAACAAGATCGGGTAATCCACAAAAGGAGCGGTTCGTTTGCGAATGTGTTCGGCGTATTCTTTAGAAGTATTGGTAGACTTCTCATAAAGGTCCCATTTGTTGACCAAAATGACAATGCCTTTACCGTGTTTTTGAGCCAGGTAAAGCAAGTTCAAATCTTGAGATTCAATACCATTTTCGGCATCCAACATCAGGATACAGATGTTACAATTTTCAATGGCCCTCAAACTTCTCATCACTGAGTAGAACTCAATGTTTTCTTCTACTTTCGATTTTTTCCTGATACCTGCAGTATCCACCAAGATGAGGTCTTTACCAAACGCGTTGTATCGGGTGTGAATAGAATCGCGGGTGGTGCCGGCAATGTCGGTAACGATGTTGCGGTTGAAACCCAGGAGAGCGTTCACGAAAGAGGATTTACCAACGTTAGGTCGGCCAACGATGGCGATCTTAGGCAATTCGGCAATGTCGCCGTCGATGTAGTCTTTGCCGTCGTCTTCGGGCAGCAGTTCAGCAATTTTGTCGAGCAATTCGCCGGTACCGCTACCGGTAGCTGATGAGATGGGGAACAAGTCGCCGAAGCCAAATTGGTAGAAGGCGGCGGTATCATTGATTTGTTCGTGGTTGTCTACTTTATTGACGGCAACCAGAACAGGTTTTTTCGATTTTCTAAGGATTTCGGCAAACTGCATGTCGAGGTCGGTCACTTCAGTTTGCACATCGGTCATAAAAATGAGGATGGCCGATTCTTCGACGGCAATTTTCACTTGATCGCGGATAGCAGATTCGAAGATGTCTTTACTGTCTTTCACGTAACCGCCGGTATCGATAACGGTAAAAGCTTCGCCGTTCCATTCGCAGTCGCCATAGTGGCGGTCGCGGGTAACCCCACTGAAATCATCAACAATGGCTTTTCTTTCACCGACTAGGCGATTGAAAAGAGTCGATTTTCCGACATTGGGTCTTCCGACGATGGCAACTATTCTGGACATAAGAGCTGCAAAGGTACTATTTTTTGGGGGCAGTGGCAAGAAAACCTCCTAATGTGCTGATTTGTAGGGAGGATCTCCTACGCAAAGGCTACGGAGATTGAAAATGAGAGCGAGAACGAGAATGAGAACGAGAGCGTTCTGAAATTTCGGGAGAGAACGAGAGTGGATGCTACAAAGTGTTTTTTGATTAAGGGCCTGACCCGTAGCGTGTTTAGAGTGCAACGAAAAACTCTGCTACAGGGAATGAGAACGATCTCCTACGCCAAGGCTACGGAGATTGAAAATGAGAATGAGAATGAGAGCGAAACTTTCAACTCCCGCAACTCTATTTCAAGCGGGCCCGTCCGAACGGTTCTTCCGGGCGGAATCTTCGCTTCGCTGCGATTTTCAACTTTTCTCTTTCCACTTTCGTCTTTCAACTTTTCTCTTTCCTCTTTTCTCTTTTCACTTTCAACTTTCGTCATTGAGTAGGGTTGTGGCGTTTTAAAATAAGAATTTTACCAACTCGAGAAAACTCGGCGAGATATTTTAGAATTATTTTTCAGATGATTTTGGCAAACAAACTAAAACACAAAAAAACTGGTGCAAACTAATTTGCAAGAAGCCCCATCATCGCGAATCTGCAATATGATACAGGTCTTTCATTTTTCATGGTTGAGCAATTGACAAAAATAGTTATAGTGAAAAAATCAAGCATAAAATTTATTAAATTTGTAAAGTGGAAAAGCTAGGTTTTATAGAGATTAGAATAACTGGTGCCAAGGGAAACCTTGATCTATCGCCCGATAATTATGACATCCGGGAGATAATTTCTATACTAGAAAATGCCGAAAGCTTGTTGTATCCAGGTGATAAAAGAGATAGACCCAATATCAGTTACCAATTACAAGAAGGCTCTGTAAAACACATTTTTAAAACTTCAATTCAATACATTATTGGTTTTAACGCAATCATTGGGCAAGTTAATCAAGTTCAAAATATTGATTTTCTTGATTTAGGAACAGCAAAAGCATTTGAAAATATTCAAGATGTTGCAACTAAACGGAAATACGTTTTTAGTATTAAAACATCACTAGAAAACACCAATGAAGTAAGAATTGACAAATCAACACGGTTTTGCAGAACTGAGGCCATTTGGGCTGATGCTGAGTTTTATTTTTATGGAAAGGTGACCAATGCTGGTGGAAAAGACAAAGCAAACATACATGTATTTACAGAAGAACTTGGAACTATAAGAATTCAAACACCTATTAGCTTTTTAGAGCAATATGATGAAAACTTACTTTACAAGACGTTTGGAATAAGGGCAACTGGAAAACAACATTCAGAAACCGGGGAGATTGATACATCTACATTAAAGTTTATTGAGTTGCTTGATTATCAACCAAAATACGACGAACAATATTTAAAAACACTTCGGGATAAAGCTAAAAAATCTTGGTTAGGTAGCATAAACCCTGACGATTGGTTAAAAGAAATAAGGGGTGGTTATGACGCATAATGCAGTTTTATTGGACACAAGTTTCTTTATTCGTTTTCTAAATGAAAATGATCCTTTATTTAAAAATGCAGACGGCTATTTTCGATATTTTTTGCAGAAAGAAATCACAATGATGATTTCAACCATCAGTATTGCCGAATACTGTGTGGGTGGCGATGTTCACGAACTTCCTTTGAGGAATTTACAAATTGTTCCATTCAACTTAAACCATGCTAAACGTACAGGAGAATTTGCCAAGATGGCCTTTCAGAATAAAGAAAAACTAAAACTGAAGGAGCGCAATATCATCCCTAACGATACCAAATTGTTTGCACAGGCCGATTGTGAAAAAGCAATTGACTTTTATCTTTCATCTGATTTAGAAAGTCTGAAAATCTACAATTTGTTAAAGCAAGAATTAACGCCGAGATTCCTGTTCATTGATTTGAATACACCATTCAATAACACATTTGGCCTGCTCGATCTTTAAAATACAAGAATGGCCAAAGATTGCCGCATCCATATACTCTGAACTGTATCAACAATCTGCCTATGATAAACAAGCGATATAAAATTCTTCTTGATGACCAATTAATTGGTGCGACTGAATTTGAAAAAGCAGATGCGCCAATGGGTGTTGTTTTCGGAAGTGTAGCGTTTGAGAATATTGATTCGGGTTATGATTTTTTTAAGAACCATTGCTTGGCCAATAACATAGAAATCATTTTTGATCATCCGGAAGATAAGGTGATTGCTACAGCAAATATTCCAAATATGAAAATACTTAACCCAAATGGTGTTGAGATCGTGGGACAAGCAACAACAGTTGAAGGCATGGACAATGATGGTTTTGAAATTACAATTTTGGGTGTGCCATATCCATTTTTTGAAGAAGAATTTCCTCATCATGTCAAAGCATACAATGAGCGATTTACATAGAATCTGATCTATGGCAACCATCACGATTTTATAAATTGTAATTAACATAAATAAGCACCTTTATAGAAACCAATTTTACAAAGCAATGGTTTCCGACTTCTAATACAATCAAGGTCTAAATTCCATCTCATAGTCCCGTGCATGGAGAATCCAGCACAGATTGATCCTAAAGTTAGGGGTCACATAAATTTTTTTGCAACATTTCTAAGTGAATTCAATACTTCTCGAGTTGTTCGAGAAAACTCGGCTAGATTTTTAAAGCTTTTTTCAGATTCTTGCA
>DASWYG010000280.1:0-18858 GCA_036405075.1 Bacteroidia bacterium
AAAGCAAAGAAAGATTGCAATGGGAAACTGATTTCGATTGTGTGAAGAAAATGAGAGAGTGGATCGAAGAAAACAGTTTGGCCAGTGCAAACGAATTGGATGAATTGGAAAATCAAGCCATTGCTTTTGTGAATGATTGTAAAAAGAAAGCTTGGGAAGAATACCTGGCGCCAATCAAAAAGGATATGAACGATGTCATTGAATTGCTCAATGCAGTTGATCATCCTTCAGCTCAAGAAGCAATCAAAGATCTAAAATCAGTTAAAGATGTCATCAGAAAAGACATCGGAATGGCCATCAATAAAGTATTGATCGCAACCATTGGTCAAGACACCATTGGCAGATCTCAATTGAAATCTTATTTGAATTCATTCATTGCTGATAATTACGAAAGGTATTCATCAAATCTGTTCAGTGAGTCCGGTTCAAACATCAATGCCATCCAAGAGATAAAAGCTGAATACAATGACGATAAAGTGGTAGATGGAAGAGAAGTTGTTTTGGCCTGTTTCGATGCAGCATTGGGTCGCGATCCAAGAGTGTTTGCATTTGGTGAGGACGTTGGTACCATTGGTGACGTGAATCAAGGATTTGCCGGTATGCAAGAAAAATATGGCGAATTGAGAGTGAGTGATACCGGTATCAGAGAGTTGAGCATCATTGGTCAAGGTATCGGAGCCGCATTGAGAGGTTTAAGACCAATTGCAGAAATTCAATATTTGGATTATTTGCTGTATGCCATACAAATCATGAGTGATGACATTGCAACACTTCAATACCGCACAAAAGGTGGTCAGAAAGCACCGATCATCATCAGAACCAGAGGTCACAGATTAGAAGGAATATGGCACAGTGGTTCACCAATGGGTATGATCATTCACGCTGTTAGAGGCATGCATGTTTGTGTGCCAAGAAACATGACTCAAGCTGCTGGTATGTACAACTTGTTGTTGAAAGCAGATGAGCCTGCATTGGTAATAGAATGTTTGAACGGCTATCGTTTGAAAGAAAAATTGCCAAGCAATGTTGGTGAGTTCACAGTTCCTCTTGGTAAACCAGAAGTACTCAATGAAGGTACAGATGTAAGTATTGTCAGCTACGGAAGTACACTGAGGGTTATACAAGATGCCTTGAAGAAATTGTCTGATCTTGGTATCAGTTGTGAGTTGATCGATGTACAAACGCTATTGCCTTTCGATGTCAATCACAGCATCGTTGAATCTTTGAAGAAGACCAATAAAGTGGTGTTCATTGACGAGGATGTGCCAGGTGGTGCAACTTCATACATGATGCAGCAAGTATTGGAAACTCAAGGTGGATACAGATATCTGGATGCTCAACCAATGACCATAACTGCTAAAGCACACAGACCTGCTTATGGTACAGATGGCGATTATTTTTCTAAGCCAAATGCTGAAGAGATTTTCATGAACATCTATAACCTGATGCACGAATACAATCCGGAAGCATATCCGGCCTTCTAAATCTTAAATTTTAAATGATTCTCTGGTTATAGGGAACTGTTGAATGGTCCTCTATTCACTTTCTTCTGCATCACGAATGCGAATCACCCTTTTCTTTGTGTATTTGTTTCGGATGAATATGTATATAGCACACAAAGTGATGGTAAAGATGAACAGAATGCTCAATTGAGCAGACAATCGGCCTTGCAATGGCAATGCAATGACAATGATGTTAACCAATGCTTGCAACGCAGCGTATATAATTGCGATGTTCACATGTTTGTATTTGCCCACATGAACCAACTTCTTGAACAGAAAATCTCTGTGAGGTACAAAGATGTTTTCGCGCAATAAAAGTTTGAAAATCACAGTCAACCCGGCATCTATACCAAATATTGAAAACAGCAATAAATAAGCATAGTTGCCTGTTTTGAATATCAGGTTCAACATCAGGTAAAAGATAATGAATGCAATGGTGATACTGCCCGTATCGCCGGCAAAAACTACAGCCTTTCGCCTTAAATTCAATCCTAGAAATATGGATACACCAATGATATAAGTATAAAGAAACTCATTGCGAATGAAAGTGATCTCATTGCCCATGATGTCTACTGAATTGGAGTTCAGCCAAAGAAAACTCAAAAGTATGACCAGACTGTTTAACCCCAACATGCCATTGATGCCATCCATAAAGTTAAACGCGTTGAGCACACCTATACCCAAAATGACCATTGAAATGATCAAAGGCCATTTTTCAAAATCCATCATGTAATTGAATGGCAGTTCTATAGCCATCAATGTCAAGGCAAATATTTGGAAAATAAGACGAATAAAGTGTTTGACAAAGACCAAGTCGTCAATATAACTTATAGTACCAATCATCATCAAACCAATGATGAAAAAGGACTTTAAAGTGTACGGAAATGCAATGCTATAGATGAGTAATCCGAACATTACAAATATACCAAAGCCTGTGATGGTGCGATTGAGGTGAGAACTTCGGCCTACAGGATGGTCGTAAATTTTATAGAAATGAGCAATGCGTATGTACATCAAAGTGAATATGATGAAACACACAGGAGCAATTAAATAGTAATAAAACTCAAGCATTCTCTTTCTGATACAGTTTTTCGATCCAGAACTCGTAGCGCTCTTCGATGATTTTTCTCTTCTGTTTAAGCGTTACAGTCAATTCGCCCGACTCAATAGAAAATGGCTTTTTCTTAACGATGAAGTCTCTGATCCTCGCATAATTGGATAGGCTTTGTGACAATTTTTTAACATCTTCCTCTATCCATTTTTTTATCTTCTCATCAACAATGATGTCTTCTTCGTTTTCAAGGAAATCTTTGTTCAATCCAAAGAAGTCTTTTAAATGATCTTCTTTAGGAATGATAATGGCTGTGACATATTCTTTTCTATCGCCTATGATGAAAATTTGTTCTATTTTTTCACTTTGCAAATAGGTGTTTTCAATTGGTGTTGGATAAATATTTTTACCCAAACTGGTTTTCAGCATGTTTTTGTAACGATCGGTAATTTTTAAATAACCTTTTTCAAATTTACCAATGTCACCGGTATGAAACCAACCCTCGCTGTCCATAACCAAAGCTGTTTCTTCAGGGTTGTTGTAGTAACCTTTCATGATGTTTGGTCCTTTACACAAAATTTCTCCTTCTCCTGATTCAAAATCAGGTTTGAAACTGTCATAGGTTTGGAGGGTGATGATGGCTTTGGTTTCAATGTCTTGAATGGCCACTTGTTGTCGAGGAGCAACCCTTCCACTGGTACCATGTACTTGTCTTTCAAATTCATTAACAGACACAAAAGGGGAGGTCTCTGTTAAGCCATATCCCTGCTGACATCTGATACCTACATTGCCAAAAAATTCGCCAACATGCTGTGGTAAGGCTCCACCACCCGATACCAGAAGTTTTAATCTGCCACCCAATTTTGCCTTGATCTTGCTGAATACCAGTTTTTCGGCAATGGCGTGTTGAATGCCCAAAATTGGTCCAATGGCTTTTTTCTCTTCTAGTCGGTTTCTGTATTTTTCTCCAATTTTTAGGCTCCAGAAGAATATTTTGGTACTGATGCCACCTTTGGCAATTGCATTGTTTCTGATTCGGCCTTCTAATCTCTCCAGTAATCTTGGAACACATGTCATAATGGTAGGCTTTGCCTCCATAAAGTTTTGCGCTATTTTTTCAATGCTTTCGGCAAATGCAATTTGAGCGCCAATATATGTTGGCAAGTAGTAACCGGCCATTCGTTCATAGACGTGACTCAATGGCAAAAATGAAAGGAATCTATCGCCTTTGTTGATACTTGAACAAAGATCCTTACCATCGTAACAATTGCTCATGAAGTTATAATGACTCAGCATGGTGCCTTTAGGAACTCCTGTTGTACCACTGGTGTATATCAAGGCAGATAAATCGTCATGGCCAATTGTAGGTAAAATTGCATCCATTTCTGCTTTTACAGTGGGGTACAATGATTGTCCATTTTGTTTAATGGAGCTGATTTTGATGAATTTGTCATTTTCATCTTTGTAGTCGAAAGCCAGAAAAACCTTAGAAATTCCGGGACAATCTTTTTCTATTTTTTGAAATTTCTTTAATTGAAAAGGATTGCCTAGCAATACTGCTTTACTGTCACTATCATTGAGAATAAAGGCTGTTTCATCAGCTGTAAGTGTTGGGTAAATAGAAACATTCACAGCGCCTAATTTTTGAAGTGCCTGATCAAAATAGATGAATTCCGGACAATTTTCCAGAATTATGGCCAATTTGTCGCCTTTTCTAATGCCAATGGAATGCAAATATGCAGCCCAGGCATTAACATTCTCTAAGGTTACTTTATAACTGATTTCTTTATAAACATTACCTTCCTTTTCCATAAGAAAAGTTGATTCAGGGTTGTGAATCACATTGGCCGAGTTTAAAAGAAATTCGTGAAGTGACTTGAAATCAGGGTCTTTGGTTGCCATGTAAGTTGGTTTATGATGCGAAGTTATTAGAAAAAAATGCTTTTGCAACAATATCTGCATCATTCTGCCATTGATAGTTCCCTGCATACATCTGATTCAGATTCTGAATAAGCTGAGGATCATGGATGGTATCACCTAAATTCTTACCTACTGAAAACACCGATGTTTTAAGTGAAGGAAGGTATGAGTGATCGCTTTTTGAATTGTATCCAACCCAGGTTTTTTTGCCTATTAAACATTGTAACCAGTTGCTTACAAAGGCTTTCAAAAACAAAGGTCTGAAGATCATGAAAGGTAAAAATGGCAATGCAATTAAACAAATCATGATATCTGTAAATCTTTTTTTGTCTTTAATTTCCGGATTACTCAGCGCATACGTGATGTCTACGCTATAAAATTCTCCGGTCGTGTTTTTAGAATTGCTGCCAATGATATAGGCACCTTTTTCAGGTATGATCTTATATTTAATATCAGGCTTGATGTCGGTCCCCATATACTTCATGATCTCATTTCCGGAAACATTTTTTGCACAGAAAATGATTTCATTGGCTTTGTATATCTCTATCAAAAATGGTAAATTTTCGATACTTCCCAACCAATTGCCCTGCATGTTCTTATCGGGTTTAATGAATCCCAATAAATTGAATCTGTTGGGGTAATTCAATAATATATTTTTTACCCTTTGACATTCTTCCAGATCGCCAACGATGATGACATGTGATTTTTGAGATGCAGAAGTGTCCAAATGTCTGAACTTCATGAAGTGCAAACTCAATCTTACTGCAACTGTAATTAATAGCGCCCAAACAGATCCCAATAAAATAAGAGCTCTCGAAAACCTCATGCTTTCGGGCAGGAGTGCATAAATGGCCAACAATATTGTGCTGCCAAAAATTACTCCTCTTACGGTTTTATTGATTTGAAAAGGTGTTTTGTATCCGCCACTCAAATAAATGCCCCCCAACCAGCAAAGCGTATAAGCCGGAACATGATAAGTCATATACTCACTGGGATAAAAACCACCCACTACAAATTTGTTGTAAATCTCCCAGTAGCGCATCAAACCATAATAGCCAATCATGATCAGTATAAAATCAAGTAAAAAGATCTTAGAGGCTTTTGCAAATCTGACCATCAATGCTATAAATGCACGAGCAAATATTGCTGAATTGATACAGGCCGTGAACCACCATCCTTGTTGTTTGGAAAAGTGTTTTCTGGCAAATTTTGCCATGGCCTGGTAAAATATTTTTACATAATTGACACTGTGTTTCTTAGTACTTTCGCCTTTATAATGGATGATACTGGTGTCGGCAAAATAGTAATTGAAGTAACCTGCTTTGGTGATTCTGTAACTCAAATCAATGTCTTCACCATACATGAAAAAAGATTCATCCAATAGTCCCACTTCATCCAGAACTTTCTTCTTTATCATCATGAAAGCCCCACTTAGAACCTCAACTTTATTGGTTTCCATTTCATCCAGATAACCCAAATGATAAGCGCCAAAGGTTTTTGATTTTGGAAAAATTTTGGCCAGTCCTGACATCTTGTAAAATGCTACAAGGGGTGTAGGCAAACCTCTTTTTGATTCAGGCAAGAATTTACCTCTTCCATCTATCATTCTGACTCCCAGTGCACCTGCATCATCCGTAGAATCTAAAAAAGAAACAGTTTTGTCAAGGGTGTCTTCACTGATGACAGTGTCAGGATTTAGTAAAAGTATATTCCGACCTTTTGCGATCTGAATGCCTTGGTTATTTGCTTTTGAAAACCCAACATTCTCTTTGTTTTCGATCAGAATAACTGAAGGGAAACGCTCTTTCACCATCTGACAGGATTCATCCGCCGAATTGTTATCTACAACAATGATTTCTACATTCAATTGATGAATGGACTTGTAGACGAAAATAATCGTCTGTTCAAGCAAAGCTTTAACGTTGTAGTTAACAATAATGACCGAAAGATCCATTCAGTAATGAAAGGCAAACCTACAATTTTTTTTTTAATGAAGTGCTACCCTCTGTTATTCTTGATGAGATTAAGACAATTCCTTAACGGACTGAGGTCTTTTGAAAGTTAAGGTTATGAATGAATGAACAAATAGATCCTACTTGCTTTCAGCCATGGTGTATGAGAGATTGGCAGTGGCCCAATGGGTCATTTTACCATTTTCATCATAAATGAGAAATGCTTTCAAATGTGGATTTGCATTGATCATCTTTTGAGCGTCATTCAATCCTAATACCATGCATGCTGTGGCATAAGCATCAGCTTCAGTTGCAGTGGGTGCCAAAATTGTTGCACTCAACATTTTGTTTCTTGCAGGAAATCCGGTTCTGGGATCAATGCTGTGTCCATATTTTTTGCCTTTTGATACAAAGAATTGTCTGTAGTTGCCACTGGTAGCCAAACTGTAGTTTTTTAAAGGAACTGTGCAGTATTCTATGGGTTTCAAACCGGCAAACATGGGCTTTTCTATTTTAATTGGCCAATATGAATCTACTGTGTTATTGCCTTTAACTCTAATTTCACCACTGATGTTCACATAATAATTTTTAATGTGGTATACTGAATCAAACATCTCTGCTATCAGATCGGCTGCTAAACCTGGTGCTATGGCATTGAAATTGAGTTTTTGACCGGGATTTGATTTGAGTGGTTGTAGTCCCTTGAATTGAACAAGAAATGAAGCATCAACTTGTTTTAATTGCATAACCAAAGCAGTGTCTGCATTTTCTGGATTTTTTCTTTTTTCACCAAATCCCCAATAATTGATCAAATCGGTGATGCCGGGATTAAATGCTCCAAAGGAAGCAGTATTTACCTTGCGGCTGAAGCTGTCCAAAAGTTTAAAGATTCTGATTGATTTTTGGTAAGAAACAGAATCAGTAGCAGTCAATGGTTGATTGTGATTGAACTTTGAAAGTATAGAACTGTCATTATAGGTGCTTACCAAATAGGAGAAAAATCCTAAGCGATAATCAATGGCAGTAGTCAAATCAATCGATGTATCATAGGCAATTTCATAAGTAGATCCCATGGTTTTGCCTTTGATGATGGTGAGTTTAGACTTATTGGTTTGATTGGAACAAGCTGTAAAGACCATTAAGATCAGTACAAATCTCAAAATTACATTTGAGAAAATCTTAGGAAAAAATATCCAATTTTTCATGAATTATTGGATTAAAAAATCTGAAGTGATTTTCATAACTTTTCCAAACACGAAGTCTTGTATTTGCACAATCTCTTTGGTGTTGCCATCTATAAATGCATAGTAATTTTCCATCTCAAACTGCAAAGGATTTCCATCGTCATCTGTTTGTTTTGGAGAATCAATTTTCAAACCTTTTCTGTGTATGGATAAGGTGGTTTTTGTGCCATCTTTTCTGAGCAGTTCCATTTTTAAGAATGGTTTTGTTTTAGAAATAGAGTCAATGTCGTGCGCTGTCAAATCAATAGGGAAGCCTTCATAGGACAGCTCCCAAAACTTCAAGTAAGTTTTAATTAAATTGAGATTTGCTTCGCTGTTATTGACGAAGGTTTTAGTGCCTGAAATCAATACAGGTTGTTGGCCACTGTTATCTATAGTAAAAGAATTAGCAGAATTATCGGTCCAATTGATGTTGATGCTTTTGATCTCTTCTGGTTTAGAATTGAAAATGGATTTACTCCTCCATGCTTCAATGGTAGAATGGTATCTGGCACCCGGATAGCCATTGAATCCCGGTATATGACACAAGTATGGTTCATTGCCGTTTTCCATCATGAAATAGGTACCCATTTCTGCAATTGCATTGTTGCCAATGTAATAGGTTTTAGACAATTTACCCTTTTCATAAATCTCTACTTTAGAACCTCTCAAAGCCAGATCTTTTTTCACAAGTGTCATTTCATTTTTAGAAACCGGACGTTTGATACGGACGTTTCTTAAACCTTCGAAGAGAATGTCTAATTGATAGATATTGACATTGTATTTATCATTTAAACGCCAGTGATTGCTGTCTACTTTGGTCAAAGTAACATATTGACCGGTGGCCCTGTTTGAAATAAAAACCTTATCAATATTGGCAGTTGATTTGAATTCAAATTCTTTGTCGTTACCGCCCAATGTGCTGCTGTTGTTACGTCTTAAGATGAGAAATAGTGCAACAACCGCTATCAAAGACACTAGAAGTATAATGGTTTTTTTGTTCATGTATAAATAGAATAGGGTTAATGAATAGACACAATTCGGCTTACAACTGCTGCATTATCTGCTGTAGTTTGGCGCTTCTTTGGTGATCTTGATATCGTGAGGGTGGCTTTCTTTAATACCTGCATTACTGATTTTGATGAATTGAGCAGTTTGAAGGTCTTCTATGGTTGCTGCACCGCAATAACCCATTCCTGCTCTCAGTCCGCCAACATATTGGTACAAAACTTCACCTACTTTTCCTTTAAATGGAACAGTTCCAACAATTCCTTCTGGAACTAATTTTGAAATTTCTTCTTCTGCATCCTGGAAATATCTGTCTTTACTACCTTCTTTCATGGCTTCAATACTGCCCATTCCGCGGTAAGATTTTACCATTCGGCCTTCAAAAATACTGGTTTCGCCCGGACTCTCTTCTGTGCCGGCAAATAAACTGCCTGCCATAATAGAACTGGCACCTGCAACGATGGCTTTCACCAAATCACCGCTGTATCTGATACCGCCATCCGCAATGATTGGAACACCTGAACCCTGAATTGCAGCAGCGCTGTCCATAACTGCAGATAATTGAGGTACACCAATACCGGCAATGATCCTGGTGGTGCATATACTACCCGGACCTACGCCAACTTTAATGGCATCAGCACCTGCTTCTACCAATGCTTTGGCTGCGGCACCTGTAGCCACATTACCAACTATAACATCTAATTTTGGATATGCTTTCTTAATTTTCTTAAGTTCGGTAACAACACCTTGAGAGTGACCGTGAGCCGTGTCTAAAGTGATCACATCAACTTCTGCTTCTACCAAGGCTTTTACTCTATCTAAAGTATCAGAAGTGATACCCACAGCAGCACCGACGATTAAACGGCCATATTTGTCTTTGCAAGCTTTTGGATAACTTTTAACCTTTTGAATGTCCTTGTAAGTGATCAATCCCATCAACTTGCCTTTTTTGTCCACTATAGGCAATTTTTCTATTTTATGTTTTTGTAAAATAGCTTCAGCTTTTATCAGATCGGTGCCAATTTGACTGGTAACCAGAGCGTCTTTGGTCATCACTTCTTTGATTTTTTTACTGGTATTTTTCTCAAACCTCAAATCGCGATTGGTAATGATACCCGTTAGATTGCCTTTTGAATCAACGATCGGAATGCCACCAATGTGGTTTTCTTTCATTAACCTCAATGCATCTCTAAGTGTGGCCTCACCAGTTAAAGTGATGGGGTTTTGAATCATTCCACTTTCACTTCTTTTCACTTTCATCACTTCTTTGGCTTGTTGAGGAATGGTCATGTTCTTATGTATAATGCCAATACCGCCTTCTCTGGCCATAGCGATTGCCATGGTGCTGCCGGTAACAGTATCCATTGCCGCAGAAATGATTGGAATATTGATGTTGATGTTGCGAGTCAACTTAGTGGTTGTGTTGACATCTCTAGGTAAGATTGAACTGTAACGCGGTAAAACGAGAACATCGTCGAATGTGAGACTTTCTCCTGCTACTTTGTTGTTAAAATCGATGGGATTTTTTTTGGACTTGGCCATGCAAATAATGGTTTTGTTATTTGCGGTGCAAAGATAAAAGTAAAATGTGGAATTAAAAAATATTAATGATTGATAGACGGAAACCCTTGTAATCAAGCACTCTTGTATGTATACAAACCTCTAAAGGCATTGAATTTCCAATGCCTTTAAAATATAAAAACAAATGATAAGGTTATTATCGTTTGTCGTTGATGGCTATACTTGAAAAAACCATTTTACGCCTACTGCCCAAAATATGCACCAATTCATGATTGCTGACACGTATGAAGTCGTTTATCAGATATCGCGATCTGGAATACTCTTTTGAATTTTTGAATTCAGTCAATGACGTAGATGAGTTTTCGAGTTTAATGCGCGCTCCTGCTTGTCTGGTAATTAAATACAATGATCCATCGTCATAGAGTGTTGAAAATGCTCTTGGAATAGGAGAGGTTCTATTCAAATAGTAAAAAACGATATCAAAATTGACGATTTTACCTTCTTGATCGATTTTGAAGGTATAAATGTCATTGTATACATAGTGAGTGACATAGGTTGTAGTGGTTCTTCCATTGGTGGTAGTGGTGTGAACTTCAACGTAAATGTAAAACTTCTGACAAGTGACATACAACTCATTGCTGTCATTGTAAAAGACATCACCAATTTTCACCAGATCCGGAACATAATCACGCTTGGACTTTCTTTTCTTCTTTTCGGGTTTGTCGCTATTTTTTTCTTTACCTTTCTTTTTCTTGGTTTCCGGCTTAACAGCGTCCATCTCAGCTGTAAATTCGGTTCCAAACATTTCTTTTCTTTCCGCCAAAATCTCAAATGTTTCAGGATTGACTTGTTGAGTAAAGATGCCGGCTGCACCATACTTTCCGCTGGTTACCAATCCAACCACCGCAACATTGCCTGTGTTGTTGTTTAAAATCAGTCGGGCCGAATAAAAATCAGTGTTTTCAGCAAATACTAGGTCTTTAAAAGTGCCATCCGGATGTATGATTTTCATGACCAATTTGTTCACATTTTCATCTGTTTTTTCTTCTTCCTCTTCCTCTTCGTCATCATCGTTTTTGCTCTTCTTTTTGTCTTTGGGTTTGCTTGCTTTTTCTCTCTTTTTTGCATTTTTGTCAGAGATTTTCCTTTCAAAACCTAGAAGACAGATGTTGCCTTTTTTGTCTATAGACTGATCAATGATTTCGGTTTGCCCTTTGCCCAATTTTATGTTCTTTCCTTCCCCGATCTGCTTGAGTTCATTATTGAATAACCAATAGGTCAGAGAGTGATTTTTCATCTGTTCTGCTGCTTTGCGCTCCCTTTTCGACAAAGTATTATTGGTTCTATCCATTGTCACCATCAATTTTAAATCATCATCGGTGACATCCACATCAAAGAAGCAACCTGATTTCATGTCTTTTTTAGTGATCATGGTTTCAGCCAGTTTGATTGGGTTGCCAATTGGTTTAAAAGATTTGGGGTTGAACAGTTGAGCAAAGAAAACTTGTCTTTTGCTTTTTCTGTTGTTAAAATAAAAAAAGGCACATAGATGTTCGCCTAATTTTACCATTTTAAATGAATTGACATATTTGTTGTAAAATTCTGCCTCGATGGTGGTAACATCTTTGACATTCATTTTGCCATCCAATTTGTAAATCTTGATGTCAGCAGGCACAGTTCTATAGCCGCCTAAACCGTAGTTATGGCGATAGTTACGTCCAAATACATAATAGTTGTCGTTTATTTTTAATGCTCCTGCATAACTGTAGGATCTGTCTGTTTTTTTGGGTTTAAAAGTTGGGCCATTGACCTCTTTAAAAACACCACCCTTGTCGGCACTTAGACATGTCAATGACATGGTAAGTGCAATCATTGTTAGAAAAAATTGCTTCATAGAATTGGTTAGAGTAGAAAGCCTAAACTTACATCAACTAAATAGAATAAGCCTCCGTTAAAGTAGTCTTTCACTTCAACTTTGGTGTTGTTTAAAAAATCAGTTTCTTTTCTATTTACTTTTTTGTACTTGTCAAAGTAAACACAAGGACCGCCTTCAATGCCCAGTGTGAAACGAGATGCAATCTGTGTGTGGAAACCAAATGTTAAAGCATAGTTTGTGTAAACAGAATTAACTTTTTGTGTTTCTAAATAATTGCCATTGACGTTGTCGTATTGTTCAACTTCAATTTGTGATTTGTAAAATTGTTTCATGTACTTGAAGCCATAAAATACACCATTGTTGATGTACTTGTTGCGTGTGTACAATTTTGGGTAAAGCATAAAACCAAATCCTGAATTGGTGCTTTTAACGCTTACATCAGAATAAGCCATTCTTCTCAATTCATAAGGAGAAAGGTTACCAAGTTTTTTATATAAACCACCTTCTAATCCAAAAGATGGTGTAAGTTTTCTTTCAATACTTAGTCCCACATAATTGTTGAACAATGGAGCTAATCGAAACCTTACCAGATTTTTTGTGTTGATGTAGAGACCGTCATCCAATGCTTTTTTGACGTCTGAATTGCCCGGCCTTTTTTGAGAATATGCTTCAAGGCATAGAAATGTCACAAGAAAGCATAGAATTAGTTTTAAATTCATTGCGCAAATATATTTGAAAAGTCTTTATATATACAAGTGTTATAGAGACTTTTAATGCTTTTTTTCATTAAAAAATTATAAAGTTTACCTTATGCTGAATTGTGGTATTAAGAACTTATGTCTAAAACTATTTTACCTTACCTTTGTGATTCTAAATTGAAAATGAAAGCAAAGTATTTTGTCTCTATAATATTCTTTTCCTCACTCTTTACATTAGGCATGGCCAACGGTAAAGACCCCAAAAATGTTCTTAAAAGTGATTCTATTTACAACCTTAATTTATTGGATTCGGTTGTAAATAAGTACCGTCTGATTCTCACAGGAGAAGATCACAGATTCGCATCAAAGAATGTGAAATTGGAGTTGCAAATGCTCAAATACTTGAATGAGAAAGCTGATTTTAAAAACTTGATTCTCGAACTGGGTTACTCTCGTGGTTATGTATTGGACCAATACGTCAACAACGATTCAACTTATTTAGATGTTTTAGGGTCGCAAACCTCTTATATTTATACCAAATTCTGTAAGGATCTAAGAACATTTAACCTTTCTTTACCTATCGAAAAGCGCATCCGTGTTCACGGTGTAGACATTGAAAGGTTTCCCAAAGAAGCTGCTTTGCTTATGGCGCAT
Organism: Bacteroidia bacterium; assembly: GCA_036405075.1. Lineage (GTDB taxonomy): Bacteria > Bacteroidota > Bacteroidia > NS11-12g > UBA955 > JABMMZ01. The sequence goes on from DASWYG010000280.1 coordinate 13,406, forward strand.
TTATTGCCTGCCGATTCTGTTGAAGTGCCTGTTGATATCGCATTGCTGTGCGAATCCTTGAGGATGTATTCCAAATATGTCAATTCAGTTTACGGTGGATATGATTCTGATAGAAATGATAGAACGGATGAGATGGATGGTAATATTTATTATCCATACGCATTGTACAATCATGGCTATAACAACAGAGCTTTCATTGATTCATTGGTCAATGGAGTTGAACAGTTTAAAAGTTCTTTTCAGGCTTATCTTGGACAAAACTTCGACGTATTCATAAAGTCTCACGAAACGCTGAAACAAAACAGAATTTATCAAAGCTATGAACGCCTGCCCCAAGAGCAAGTTTTCAGAGAAATGACAATGGCAGCCAATCTCGAGAAGTTGATGGATGCAGATTCCACATCTAAATACTTCGGCCAATTTGGAAAATGTCATGTTCTTGCAAATGGCGAATATGCAGACTGCGATTGGTACAACATGAAGCCTCTGGCTCATAGAATTACTTCTAAAAAATACAAGGGACAATTGATTGCCATAAATTTGCTTTATAGAAGTTATGGTATAAAAGAATATGACTATTTGGATGATTGCAGGAAATGGTTGGATACCCTCGATTACAATAATGGTTTTCATTTGTATCAACCAAACGATACCTGTTTTAAAGGGGCTTTCAATTACGTCATCACCGTTCACTCAATTTATAAAGAATATGTCAAGCATGACGAAAAGTTAAAAACCTATTATACGGCTTTGGACCTGAGTGTTGGCCGTGCTGATTATAATTTTGATGCACTCAATCAGTCGTTGTTTTCAGGTAAAGTTAAAGGATTCAATCCAAACATGAATCGATACGGATTCAATGTGCACATCAACGAGCCTTACTACCTGAGTTTTGAATTGGGTGCTTTCTATAATCAATCTCAAACCATTCAAAACGGAAAGACCAAAATGACGCTAAGTGGCTTTTCCGTTTATGAAGCTTTCGGTTCTCAATTGGTGCAATCCAAGCACTTCTCTGTTTCTCTGCATGGCATGTTGGCGTATAACCGTTTTAAACTAACCATTTCGGAAGATACAGCTTCTCCTTTAGTTGCCAATTCATTTGAACGCAATACTTACAGATATGCCAATAATGCGATCACTGCCGGTGTTTTAATGGATATGAGAATCTTGTTATTGAATAATTTGGGGTTGACCTTTAAAGGCTATTATCAATTCGACCCCTCATTTTATAGATGGAGGATGAGCGGTGGTTTCAATGCGTTGGATTCGGTTTCTCCTAAAACTTCTCATACCACATTTGGCGCCACTGCCGGATTGAGCATTTATTTCTATTGACAAAAGTATAAATTTGCCTCATGATTTCTAAAATCACCAAACAGATCCCCAATATGTTTACAATGGGGAATCTATGCTGTGGAGTTCTAGCAATATTAATGATGTTTGATGGTCAGCTTCAATCAGCAGCAAGCCTCATCATTCTGGCCACAATCTTTGATTTTTTCGACGGTTTTCTGGCAAGATTGCTAAAAGTCAGTGGCGAACTTGGCAAACAGCTCGATTCTTTAGCTGATATGGTGACATTTGGTGTTGCACCATCCATCATGTTGTTTCATCTATCTGATGGATTAGAATTTGACTCAATGTCTTATCTCAGATATGCATTCATCATTTTGGCTGTATTTTCAGCCTATAGATTGGGAAAATTCAACCTCGATACCCGTCAAACCAATACATTCATTGGAGTACCCACACCTATAACCGGAATCAGTGTTATCGCTTGGGCATACATAGAAAGTCCGGTTAAAGATGCATTGTTTGGTAATGCCTATTACTTTGCGGCATATTGTATATTCATTTCACTTTTATTGATCAGTGAAATTCCAATGCCTTCATTAAAACTTAAAAAAGGACCCTTAAAGAATTATGCTCAACACTTGTTTCTACTGGCAGTTGGACTGATTGCTCTCTTGTTTACAGGTTGGCTTTGTGTACCGATTTTTTATGCCACTTATGTTTTGTCCTCAATTCTGATTAATTTTGCTGCAAAAAAATAATCGATGAAGTTTTCAGTAGAAATAGAAGTAATGCCCCGCAAAGAATTGTTGGACCCTCAAGGTAAGGCTGTCACCAATGGTTTGCACAATATAGGATTTACCGGTATTGACAATGTAAGGGTAGGAAAATGCATCACTTACGAAACCACTGCTGCTTCTGAAAGTGAAGCATACAATCAAGCTGAAGAAGCCTCCAAAAAATTGTTGGCCAATCTTGTGATGGAAAGCTATACCATCCACGTTAAATCATTGAAATAATTCATGTTTGATGTCGCCATCATAGGAGGTGGTGCGGCCGGTTTCTTTGCTGCTGTCAACATAAAAGCAAAGCATCCACAATACAAAGTCATCATCATTGAAAAGAACTCAACTGTGCTCAACAAAGTTAGAGTCAGTGGAGGTGGAAGATGCAATGTGACCCATCATTGTTTCGATCCCAATCAATTGGTGAAATATTATCCCCGCGGTCATCGCGAATTGCTCTCTGTTTTCACAAGGTTCAATCCTGAAAATACCATTGCATGGTTCAGATCTCATGGTGTACAGCTGAAAACTGAACAGGATGGGAGAATGTTTCCGGTAACGGATGATTCTGAAACCATCATCAATTGCCTGCTCGATCTTGCTGAAAAATTCAAAGTTGAAGTAAGGAAAAAGAGTGGGGTAAAATCCATTCATCCTAAAAATACGGGATTTGAATTGGAAACTGATTCAGGTACCATCATCACACAAAAACTGCTGATTGCCGGTGGAAGCAGCGAATCTTTGTGGCAGTTGATCTCGAACCTGGGTCACAAAATCATTTCACCGGTTCCTTCATTGTTTACTTTCAACATTAAGAATCGATTGTTGGAAGATCTGATGGGCATTTCATTTCTAAATACACAAGTGGAATTGGATATAGAAAAAACGCTGTTTACACAGTTCAATCTCAAAAAAAATGATCTTATTCAATCAGGTCCATTGCTGATTACTCATTGGGGTTTGAGCGGTCCTGCCATTTTGAAACTCTCTTCTGTTGCTGCAGTACTTTTGCATCATTTGAATTACCAGTTTCAAATCAAAGTCAATTTCATTTCTCGCACCATTGATTCTGTTTCAGAGGAAATGCAGAAGATGAAGAAATCGGAACCTAAGAAGCAAATCATCAATACACCTTTGTTTGGATTGCCTCAGCGCTTTTGGCAAAGACTGCACAGTATGTCGTTTCAGAATGCAGACATTAAATGGGCAGATGTTTCTAATGCAGATTTGAATGTATTGGCCAATTTTATTTGTAACAGCAGTTTGCAAGTAAAAGGAAAAAGTACTTTCAAAGAAGAGTTTGTCACTGCAGGAGGCGTAGACCTTAAAGAAATAGATTTTAAAACCATGGAAAGTAAAGTGATAAAGAATTTATACTTTGCCGGCGAAGTTATCAATGTTGATGCACTTACAGGTGGATTTAATTTTCAGGCTGCCTGGAGTGAAGCTTGGATCGTCAGTGAATCCATATAAAATGAAATTGGGTGCCGCTATAAAGCAACACCCAATAACAAAACGAATAACACAAATTTAGTTTTTAATGGTTGCGGGTTCATATCTGGCTCTGCTGTTGAATCCGAAAGAGATACCAAATCTATAGCCTTCACTGCTTGGTACAAAGTAAGCATTGACTGGTATGTTCAGTTTACCCGATTTGAAAGTTTTGCCCAAAACAAATATAAATGATGGATGAATGCTCAATTTTCCTCTGCTGTCCATTCTGCTTTCTATGAATGGTTTTTTAACCATTCCTGTAGTGTCTGCAGCCAATCTCCAATTGTTGTTTTCATCAAAGAATCCTTCTGATTTTGTGGTAAGTGAAAAAGAGGGTCCAAATGCAAACTCCCACCCACTTCTGTTGTTTCTCATACCATTCATAAGGGTTAAACTTGGAATGAACAATCCTTGATCGAGACCTGTAATCATTGGTACCACTTCAAAGAGCGCCTGGAAATTGCCTTGGTTGAGGTATTGTTTTTCGAATTGATAACCAAATTGAAACATCATCGGTTGTGCATTGAATCCTCCATCTTTTCTGGGTTTGGCCAATAATTCAGCGCTTGATCCTGTAAAATAAGTGAGACCCATTCTTGGTCCGTCTGCTCTAAGTCTATTGGTAAACGGATTGTTTCTTTGTTCGTCAAAAATGAAGTTTCTGGTTAAGGTGTTCACCTCATCAATGTTGTTTGGCAATGAGAACATTTCATTCAAACTGATACGAATCATGGATGGAATGGAGAGTGGTAAATTGAGGAATTCTTTTACCAGAACCCTGTCATAGTCTTTGTTTTCGGCGTCATATACTTTGAATGTGATGACAATTCGGTCGGCAATTTTGTTGATGCTGCCGGTGAATACTTTGTTGCATTTTAGTCTTCTGGCAACTTCGGAAATGCAATAAGTGCTGAAGCATTTCTCGATTTTTAATGTGTCTTTTTGAATCAGATAATCCAGGTCATATTTGTCAATGACTGCATACACTCCAATTTTTTCGAGTTCTAATCGGGTGATCTCTGTAACCGGAATTTCAGATGGATTAAAATCTACAATTTCTTTTAGACCCCTGGTGTCGATTTCTATCAGGGCCAATTTAGATTTCTGTGAGTTTTGACCTTTTACAGTATTTGAAAATGTTAAAAGTGTCAGGATGCTTAAAATTAAAAATGATTTTTTCATGATGTTATTTTATTTTGTTGATGCAAAGATGAATTCGTTGGCACCCGTTTGAATATTGATTATTGCAGGTTAAATGACAATTTGATATAAAAAACATAAAAAATGCATTTGAATCAAGAATAAAAACCACTAAAATTGCATTTATTCATCATGAGATAGCTATATTTGGCAATAAATGATAATTTAAAGGAAAAGAGATGACAAAAAATAATAAAATATTTCAACAAAAATGGAATGAAGTATTGTTGGCACATGCCCCTGAAAGTGTTTCACTTGCTAAGGAAATCAGTGATTTACTTGATATCAGTTTGGACAGTGCTTACAGAAGATTGCGCAATCAAACAGATTATACCCTTGATGAAGCAGCCATTATAGCCAATCATTTCAATTTGCCCCTAGAAGCACTTAACAATGAACGCCATTCTGTGGTAAGTTTCAGAACCAATAAATTAACTGCAGATAGCACCACCTACTTGGAATACCTTCAAAACATGAGTGCCAGCATCCGACGTGTTGCTGGATTTGAGCACCCTGAAATATATTTTGGTGCTGAAGACATTCCTGTGTATTACCATTACGGCTCCGAAAATTTAATGAAATTTAAAGTGGTTTATTGGTTGAAGTCATTGTTGATTGTTCCGGAATTTCAAAACCAGTCATTTGAAAACATCAATGTTCCAACCGAAATTCTTGAAT
>DASWYG010000281.1:0-16098 GCA_036405075.1 Bacteroidia bacterium
TATGCCGAAGTAATATCAAGCTTAGTATCCATTATAATTCCTTTTTTCACACCGTCAATGGTTACAGTTCCGAGTATAACAAATTCTGTCATATCGGTGACAGTTAATGCTGTCACCAAACGATGCGCAATAAATGTTGAATTAGATTCACTATAAGTTAATTTTCTAACCCACATTATTCCTAGATTCCAATGCCATAAATGAACCAAATAAACACTGTTAGCTCCTGTGCTTGTATTTTTCAAATTGATAAGAATGGCAATCCCATACTTCGCGTATTCATTAGAAGTCCAGTCTATATTTACAACTTCAACAACGCATGACTCACATCCTGATATAGTATGCGCTCTCTTCTTAATAACATTTCCCGAACCGTCAGTTTCGACAACATACAATTTATTACCCTTACTCCCAGCTACAATAACCCCAAGAGTTGTATTTGAATACAAAGCATTTGTAAAATCTTCGACTTTAAAATTATCATTTGATGTCCCTTTATATTTATGACTTTGTAAGATTTTGCCTACATCATCTATCTGCGATAAAGAAAATCCCTGATCTCCAATATCTTGCAAAACCCAAGTATTGTCTTGCCCATCATTAAGCCCTCCCATTGTTTTTCCTGTATAACTATGCTTATAACTCTCTTGGACAGTCTGGTATGTTCCCGAAGTAGAACAACATGCTTGTCTTTGGAAATAGAAATTTTTCGTAACCGGAGTTGCACATCCACCAATATAGATAGTTACGCTCACTGTAAATATTCCTGTAAAACCCGTAAAATCAATAGTTACAGGATTTACAGTAGAGTTAACTGGTGTTCCATTAGGTGTACTTGACCAACTATATGAAGTAATAGGAAATCCCTGTGGGTTTGTTAGTTCAAAGACACCAAAATCATCATCACAATCAGGATTGTCAAGCATAGAAACTGTACCAGTAAATGTTGGTAAAAAATTAATTGTTTTTTCTGCTAAAACATCTAAACATCCTGTTTCACTGGTAATATCTTCTATATAACGAACTTTATATTGTCCAGCAATTAAAGTTGGTGGTGGTGGGTTATTAAACAAGTTTACTATAACAGATGAATTAGTTGAACTTACGATCTTAGCAGAGCAGTTAGTGGTACTAGGTAAAGGTCCAATAATTTCCCAGTAACCACTAGAAGAATGAGAACACCCCTCCAAGGTATATTCTACATTATCACAAAATACATTATCGGGTCCTGAAATTGACATGGTATTACTTGCACAATATGCACATAATGTTTCTGAATTCACTGTGGGAGAAAGGGTAGAGACTGTGCCGATGTAATTTGTACCGCTTGCAGAGGTTGACACTGTTGGTGACACCAATGAACAGCTGAGCGTAGTATTACTAACATTATTTACAGCAAAGCAACAGGCGTCCGTATTATTGGGCAACATAGTAAAAACCTGCATTTCTGAACTTAGTGCTCCCTGTGTTACTCCATAAAACAATGTATTTGCATTGTCATAAGTAAAATCGCCAAAAGGTTGTCCAGAGGTCGGTCGGAAAGCATTTGTCACAGATTTAATATATCCCGCTGTTCCCGATGACCAGTTGAAAGTATAAAAATCACCACGATTATTTCCAACTAAAATCTCTGAATTAATGAACTGCATCTTGCTAGATGTTTGACCCAAAATTAAATTTTGAGGTGGAGATACCACGTTTAAGGTATTAGCATAATTTAATCCCGCTTGAAAACTATAAGCCAAATAACATGGTTCATAATTTGATGGACCACCGCCTGTGAATTTGGCTCCGGCAACATAGAAGGTTGGATAATTATTAAACCCATTTGTACGAAAAATCATGTCGTGAACATTTACCCATTCAGGTTGAGGATAATTGCCACTTTCAAAAGTCTGTTGATTTGTTAACACCAGATTACCCGAACTGTAAGTAAATTCCACAATGTAAATTCCATATTGTGTGGGTGGTTGACTAGGCAGATACGAATAACTTCCGGCTACAGCAAGTGAATTATTCGTAGCATCTGTCTCTGTCATTGTTCTAAATCCCTCCATGCCTGGAGAGAAAGCTTTAGATATATACCCAGACCCTAAATCAATTTTTGTGATACTGTTGAGCGCAAGCGTTGTTTGATTGATGAGTAATACAAAATCTTTGCGGTCACCGCCTGACACCGTTGCAGAAGCAAGCACTGCTATTTGCTTATTGCCCCCATATAAGGAGCCAGATAAGTTTAATTCAAGAATTTGATGAAACCAAGGTTCATTACCACTGCTGTTGATATCATAAGTAGCAAAAGTTCTACTCGAAAAATTACTTAGATCCATTCGAAGTACAAAGCCTCTGTTATAACCGCCTCCACCTGTAACTACAATCTTACCAACAATAATCACATATCCAAACTGATCAACGATAACATCTTTAGGTGTAAATGTGCCGTTTGCAATCCCAAACACACTATGTCCGACGATGGTATTACTGTTAGAAAGCACAGTTATATCAATATCCTGAGTGCCTACTGTGAATGCGGATGTACCAGCTGAAGTAACTATTACCCTGTCTTGTGTTGTTGTATGTGCAATAAAGATACCCCCATTGGGTGTACCTGCCCCTCCAAGCGATGCAGTACTATTAACAAGATTTGTAACACCTTCTTGCGCACTTGAGTTCAAAAAGGATACGAGAAATAGTAAAAAGAAGAGTTTTTTAAGTGCATTTTTTACACTTAACACATTTGTTAAATTTGATTTTTGATTTGACATAATATTTCGTTTTGGGTTGAAATTTCACAATAGAAAAATAAAATGATGAACCAAAAAAAATTTAACCTGATTTTTCTTAAATTCTTCATTAGTTTTAGTTTGTGTTTAAATTTAAACACAGTTCAAATTTATCAAACAATACGAATTATCCAAATAAAATCTTAATATTTATCAAATTATAGTAAATTTAATGTATTTTATAATATAAAAAAGATCTTTTATCCACTAATAAGTCATTTTAAAAAAGCAAATTATTTTTTTGAAAGAGGAAATTTAGCCTCTGCTTTTTTTCGGCTGTCTTACAAGAAACTTATTATTTAATTAAATAACTCGTTCCAAAGTTCTCAATTTTAGTTAATAGCAAATATGAAAAGAAAAAAGGGTCCCACACCTTCGGTGCGGGACCCTGCAGTTATTCACGTTAAAGCTGTTTACTTAGTTTTGTTTGACCACTCTGACCAAACTCCATGTGTCTCCGTATTGTACTCTAAACACATAAACACCATCAGCCAATTCACTTAAATCAATCACCTGTAAGTTGCCATTTACTTGCACACTCATTACTTCCTGACCAAGTGAATTCAACACAACGATTTGATCCAAGTTCTGCTCTCCATTTACTTCAAAAATTCCATTTCCCGGATTAGGCATCACTTTGATTTTTGAATCAGTAGTTAACATATTGATACTGGTTACTTCAGTGAATTTACTGAAGCAATCTTTACATCCATTAGAGGATGTTACACACAACTGAACGTTGTAGTTACCCACCAAAGCATAACTGTATGTTGGATTTTGTGTGTTGTCACTTCCGCCATCACCGAAATTCCATTCCCATGAAGTTATAGTGCCTGAACTGATGTTTGAATTATCTGTAAAGGCATACTTTTTACCTGCTGTTTTAGTCGACGCAAAATTGGCTACAGGCAATGGGTAAACAGTGGTTTGCTTGACCAAGGTGTCGTAACAATTATTGCCGATCGCTATCAATTTTACATCATAAACACCACTGGAGTCATATTGATGCGTAGGACTTTGAGTTGATGAATTGTTATTGTCTCCAAAATACCAGAAGTAAGAATTTGCATCATTGGATGTATTGATAAAATCAGTATTGAAACCTTGACAAACGCTTGAAACATTGAAAACTGCTTTTGGTTTTCTATTGACAAGCACATTTAAATTCGCTGTATCCTTGCAGCCATCAGTATTGGTCTGAATCACCTTGACATTGTAATTACCCGGGGTGCTCCATTTAATCGCAATGTCATTGCTGCCCTGACCTGATTGAATGGTACCACCACCATTTAAAGTCCAATTGTAATTGTCTCCACTAACATTTGGAGCTGTGTAAGATTGAGTGAACGTTTCACAAACCGTATTAACACCATTAATACTGGTGATAGGCGGCAAAACAACTTGCACTTCTACAGTGTCTCTGTTGAGACAATTGCTCAAGCTATCGACTTTTCTTAAGACATACTTGGTAGTAACCGTTGGCTGAACATTTACTTTAGAATTTGTTGCACTGAAACCTGATGGGATACTGCTCCATTGATAATTGAACCCATTGACTTTATTTTCGCCGATTTGAGTTGAACTTCCATAACAAACTTTTGCATCAGATCCGGCATTAACAACTGGCAATGACTTAACATTGACTGTAACTGTATCACTTCTCTTACATCCAAAAGTGGTATTGGTAACTTCCAATACATAAGTGGTACCAACGGTTGGACTGACTATGACTTTTGAGCTGTTGCTAACAATATTGTTGTTTAAATCTGTCCATTTGTAACTAAAGCCATTCAAAGCAGTTGGTCCTAATTGAACAGATTCTCCTATACAAACATCAACATCTGCTCCTGCATTTGCTGTAGGCAAAGACCGCATAGATCTGTTTAGCACCAATGAATCATTAGAGCTTACTCCGTCAGTTTGGCCATTTGGCAAAAAGGTCCAAAAAACAAATTTTGGATTTAAAACATTCAAAAAATTAAATGTCCCAATAATGAATGTATCAGATTCATTGCTCAACAAAGTACCTGTCCATTTAAAAGTGGTTTGTGCCACATTTTGTGCTGTCCATTTAACATCAACAGATCTCAAAGTATCAGAACCGTAGTTGGTAATCGATATTTTCAAACTATAAATGCCAGCACAAGAATTTGCTAAAGGTTCTATCAATTCAACTACACCTGCATCGTTTGCACTCAGTGAAAAAATATATGCACCTTCATCCGTAGCAGAAATAGATTTAGCTTCAGCATATGCAAAAAGCATCATAAAATAAAAAGCGAATCCGGACTTCAAAAAAGTAAATAATCTTGAATTCATGTATAATTAATTGATTTGTTTAGGTTCATAAAAGTAATTTGTTTTAAAACTCATGAAGCCACTTTAACTCATAATATTCACGGGTACTCAAATATAAAAAAAGAATAGTCTGAATCATTTCAAACAACTATTTAGAAAGCACAAAATTCAAATTAAGTGCTCATAATTTTATATAACTTCCTGAACTCACGGTCATTAACCATAATTTCTGAAACCCGTTAAATCTTCGATGTTTTGTAGCTTTAACTTACCAAACAAATTTATACGTATTTTTTTATAAAACAAGAAGAAAGAAAGACCTGATTGCTTTATGATGAATTTATGACTCAAAAAAACAGCCTTAACAAAATTAACAACCTGAATATTAAACAATTAATATCCATTTAATTTATCTTAACAAGAACCAAACAGGTAAATTAAAAAGAAATTAAATCTAAACCAATGTCTATTTTTAGAAATTTTACCTAAAAACTCAATGCTGAGTCAATATTTTTACCCTCTGAGAATTACCCACTATCCAAACCTTATCACCATTCTGAAAAACTTCATTTGATGAAGGATTCAATATCCTTTGATCACCCCTCTCTATACCAACCACCATACCTTTACTCAATTCTCTGATGTTTGAGTCTCTAACAGATTTCCCTATCATATTGGAACCGGGTTCTATGATCAAATAACTGAGCGCAATTTCTGCCGATTCAACATCAGAATCTAATACAGAATTATGGTGATTTAATTGTGATTCAAAACGTTTTAATTCATTGTCGGTACCAATAACCGAAATTTTATCATTAGGATACAACCTAACAAATCTTCCCGGTACTTTTATGATGGTGCCTCCTCTTACAATTTTTGCGATGTTGATGCCATACATTTCCCGGATCTCTGATTCTTCTAAGGTCTTACCAACATAATCCGAATTCTCAGGTACTACCAATTCAGCTATGTGTGAGTCCCAAGGGGTCAATGGAGTTCCTACTTTTAACAACTCTCTTTCGTTCATGTTCACAATGAATCTTTTTTCAATTTTACCGTAAAACTTCTTGATCTTTCCCGCCAACAAGATCATGATTGCCAATGCCGGTAACATACCAATCAATGCGATTAGAGGTGTATAATACAAATCCAATAAAAAGCCTATAAACAAGATGGCCAATAATATTCTCGACACCATCAAAACAACCAATGGCCCACGTCTCGATTCATCTTGCCACACATTTGCATATAACTCTCTTTGAGTTCTTCTGAAAGCCAATGCCCATAAGAATGGTGATAAAACCAATAAGGTAAAAATTACAATGGCTAATTTGCCATACTTCATGGTCTCAAGAATTGGTGCAAGGTATTTTGCAGTCAACAAAATGATACTTAAAATAACTACCGAGAAAATCACCACATTGGTCATGTAAAACCTAAACAATTTTCTAAAATCGCTGATGTGTGTTACTGATTCGGCATTGCCGGAATATCTATCCAATGCATCCATCCATTTCAAAGGCATTTTTCTTCTGATCAAATGGTACATGGGTTCAGATACTTTGAGCATATAAGGCGTTGTAAAAGTGGTAATAACCGATACTGCAACTGCCACAGGATAAAGATAGCCCGAGGTCACTTTTAAACTCAGTCCTAAACCCGCTATGATAAATGAGAACTCGCCAATCTGTGACAAACTCATACCCGATTGAACAGATGTTTTGAGGGGCTGTCCGGAGAGTAAAGCACCGATGGTAACAAAAAATGGCTTTCCAAAAATTAAAACCAAGGTTGCCAGAGCTATTGGAAAAGCATGCTCCAAGAGCGTATTCGGCTCAATTAACATTCCAACCGAAACAAAGAATATGGCTCCGAACATATTTTTCAGTGGCGACAACAAATGCTCAATCTTTTCCGCTTTTGTGGTCTCTGCTAAGATAGAACCCATAATGAATGCGCCCAAAGCTGAAGAATAGCCTGCCTGTGTGGCCAACCAAACCATAATGAAACACAAGGCCAATGATAAAACCAATAGAGATTCTTCATTTAGCAATTTCTTTATTTTTCTAAGCAAGGTTGGTATAAAAAATATTCCGGAAGTGAACCAAAGCACAAGAAAGAAAACCAATTTTAACATTGAAATCAACATTTCGGTTCCTTCAAAACTTCTACTGACGGCAACTGAGGAAAGTACTACCATCAGCACAACTGCTACCAAATCCTCTACCACCAAAATTCCTGTAACAATGCCTGCAAAATTCTGTGATTTTAATTTGAGCTCATCATAAGCCCTGATGATGATGGTGGTGGATGAAATGGCTAAAATACCACCCAAAAACAAACTGTCCATGGTGTTCCATCCCATTAAAAACCCCAAAGTGTAACCAGTCAGCAAAGTCATTGAAACGCCTATAAAGGCTGTTAAAATTGCCACACTGCCTACCTTAACCAGCTTTTTGAAACTAAATTCCAATCCTAAACTGAACAGAAGGAAAATTACCCCTATATCAGCCCAAGTTCTGATGTTCTCAACATCTATAACTGAAGGAAACAATTTGAAATACGGTCCAACAAAAACACCGGCAATGATATAACCCAAAACCACGGGTTGTTTCAACTTTTTAAACAATAGCGAAATGATGGCAGCTACAGTTAAAATGAGTGCAAGATCGGAAATGAGATTCGGAAGATGTACCATTCTGACGTGCAAATTAGTGAAAATTAGGGTTTAATCTGAATCAAATTAACCACAATTGCGATCATCAATCCAATTATTGATCTCACATACACCGATTTAAAAAGACCCTAACTGCTTTTGAGGGCCTTGAAGCTGATTTGAAATCAGTAAATGAAATGATAAATGGTCTTACTCAATCCTCCGAAAATTCCATAACCGTTCAATATATTGTTTGTAATGGGTATAGGTTCAGCAAAAGGATCATCAATATTCTCATTTTGTATCTCGAAGCGCATCAGATATTCGTAAGTGGACTTAGAACAGGTGAACAGTTCAACTCTCATTTCATTTCTGGGTGTTTTAAACACCGTTCCGGAATAAACATTGGCTCTTATGTTCATTTTCCTGACACCTGTCGCATTACTGATGAAGAGTTTGTTACCATGACTTGCTGATTCATTTTGTAAATTCAGATCTTCCAATTCATACAAATAGTGCGGATAACTGCTGCCCCATGAATATGGATCATAGAGTTGGATCATTGCAATTACATATTCATTCGCACCGACACCACTTATTTCAAGATTGATATCTATTTTGTAATTCCCATATCTGAAAGTATCTCCATTGTTGAATAACTCTGAAAACAGGATGCTATAACCGGAATCAGCTAACTTAATGGGTTGAATCAATACATCTGAACCGGATATTTTTTGAAAACCCGGATATGTGCATTCAAAACTGTAGCGCCTGCCATTGACAGGCTTTTTTCCGCTTACACTGATGAATTTTCCTTTACTGCTGTTGTATCTGAATGAATCGAACAAAACGCCTTCCTCAAAAACCTTAATAAATGCATTGGCATTGCTCAATCCTTTAAACGGGGCATTGTCTAGTGGTGATAAACTTTTATACAAATCAAATGAAAAGACTGAATCATCACTGAACAAACAATTGGCCACCAATTTTCCTTTGTGAATTGGATAATCATCGATCTTTTGAGTTTTTTCACACGACGCAACCAAAAGGATTAAAGAAAGATAAAATAAGTACTTTTTCATGATTAAAATTTAAATGCTATGTTCATTGATGGTAAGAATGGGAACAATCCCACTCTGGTGATTTGTTTGTTGCCTCTGTTGTCAACCCCAATTTTATAATAAAATGGATTGATCCTGCTGTATACATTGTAAATACTCAAATTCCAATCAATCATACCCCATTTCTTTTTAAAATGCCTGGTGACACTTAAATCCAAACGGTGATAATCGGCAAACCTGAAATTGTTTCGACCGGAATACACAAATACATTACTGTTTCCACCGCCATAATAATTACCAAAAGGATCGGTGACAGTTTTTCCTGGATAATTTGCAATTGGCATCGTGATGGCATTACCGGTTCTGAAAACCCAGACCAAACCATAATCCCATTTATCGTTTTCTTTATAATTCAAAACAAATGAAACATCATGTCTGCTGTCGTATTTATAAAAAAACTTTTCACCGTTGTTGATACCCGGAATCTGTCTGGTCACCCAACTCAATGTATAACCCACCCAACCGGTGATTGGTCCTGATTTCTTTTGTAACAAAAACTCGAATCCATAAGAATTGCCTTTACCTGGAGCAACTTTGTTTTCCCAAGATGAACTGCTGCCCAAATATGAAGCACCTTCTTTGTATTCTATGATGTTGTTCATGTTTTTATAGTAGGTTTCAAAAGTGAACTCAATGTCATTTGGAAAAGCTTTAGCCAAACCCAATGCATACTGATTACTGTTCATAGGTTTCACTTTATCCGTAGCCGGCACCCATAAATCGTTTGGTAAACCCAAACTGTTACTGGTCAACAAATGTATGTTTTGATTCATTCTGGAATAAGATCCCTTCAACGACCAATGGTGTCCAAGCAAATAACGAGCAGCTATTCTGGGTTGAATGGAGGGATAAAAGTGTCCTTTATAAGTGTATACATTAAAATGCAATCCATAATTGACTTTCAATTTTTTATTGACATCCATGTCATCTTCCAGATACATCGAAGTTTCGATGGAACTTACTTTTGGCGAACCAAAACTGGTATCCAAACTTCTCTCACCTGTTTCCCTGTATTTTACTACCGAACGACCCGGTTGAAACGTGTGATGAATCAAACTGATGCCAGCTCTGTAATGGTGTTTACCGATTTTTTTCTCTGCTTCACTTTTTAATGTTAAATCCTGAATGCTACTTACAAATCCCGAATAATTGTAATGTTCATAGAAACCAGTATCACTTTCTTCTGTATTGTTATACAAACCAGCAACTTCATAATAGTAACGTGTGTAATTGAACTGAGTATTCATAAACACATTGTTGCTAAAAACTTTGTTCCATCTGATTGAACCCAACCTGTTTCCCCATTGATTTCTGTTTTCAGAAGATTCTGTGATATAAGTACCATCAAACAGATAAGTATATGGTTTTGATTGGTCGTAGAATTTGTCTTTACCGGCATAGTAACTCAAATACAATCTGTTTTTATTGTTCAATTTCCAGTTCACTTTAGCATTCAAATCGCTGAAATAGTAACCTTGATTGAGGTTGTAATTTCCGGTTGCTGCTCTCATGATAGGTTTAAGCAAAGCATCCACATAAGTTCTTCTTCCACAAATGATAAATGAAGCTTTATCTTTTTTTATCGGACCCTCTATCGCCAATTTACTCGCCAAAGCACCAATACTTCCTTCAACAATGTATTTTTTCATGTTGCCCTCCTTCATACTGATGTCGAGCACACTCGATAAGCGCCCACCATATCTGGCCGGAAATCCTCCTTTCAATACTTGTACATGATTGATCGCATCAGAATTAAATACAGAAAAAAAGCCAAATAAATGATTGGCATTGTATACAGGTGAACCATCCAATAAAATTAAATTTTGATCAGGTCCTCCTCCCCTAACATATAAACCACTGCTGCCCTCTGGGCCGCCTTTAATACCTGGCATCAATTGAACTGCCTTGATGATATCCGTCTCTCCAAAAAACTTAGGCAACATTTTAACCTGAGCCATTGTCATAGTCATGCTGCTCATTTGTGTGGTCATGTTGATCTTCTCAGTTCTGTCTGATCGAATGACAGCTCCTTTAAAAACACGCATTTGATTGAGACCGATGGTGACTGGTAATTTATCGCCATTTAAAACAAGGTAACCCTTGTTCTCGTACCCAGAATGACTCACCAACAACAAACAAGAATCTTTAGTGGTATTGACTGTAAAATAACCATAGTTATTGGTCACAGTAGAAACATCCTCTCCATAGACTTTTATATATGCACCAATCAACCTCTCCCCGGAAACCGAATCTTGTACATATCCGGATACCATTCTCTGCGCATTTAATTGCAAAGTAAGAACAAACATCAGCAAGCTGGAAAGTAATAATTTCATATATTTTGGAAATCGAATAAACGACAATTACATGAGAATCGTATATAAAAGAATAAAAGTTACACATTGAATGAAAAGTATTTTGAAAATGTGACTAGAAAACATGCCAATAAACACCCATAAAACAGGAAAACAGATTGATTATTAAATATATAAGCAATTGTTTTAATGGAAATGGATACAAGTTTTAATAAAGAAATAAATATTTTAAGTAAAATAAAATAAATAGAACATATAAATTGCAGATTGAATTCCTATCTGCAGGCACATTAAAACATTAAAAAAAAGAAAAAGAAATGATGCATGAAGAACACAAAATCAACGCCATTAAAGTTCATGTCGGTCAACTGGTAAGAACTTGGAGGAAAAGAGAAAATTTGAGTCAAGAAGATCTGGCCCTCAAGCTGGACCTTTCCCGTTTAACGATTCAGAATTTAGAAGCCGGGAAAAATACCACATTAGAAACATTACTCAGCATCTTTGGGTATTTCAATGCCTTGGATCAGTTTGATGAATTTGTATTAAGTCTTACCCGATCTGAGTAGAATCATAGATTCAGATCACGACCACTTGTAATATTTGCCTTTGTATTCATTGGGAGACATCCCTGTTATCCTTCTGAATACCTCTCTAAAGGCTTTAGGATCTGAATAACCAACTTCGTACATCACTTCGTGAATGGATTTCCTATTGGTCTCAAAAGCCTTTTTTGCTGACTCAATCTTCACTCTTTGTGCATATTCAATTGGCGTATTTCCTGTTGCCTTGATAAACCGACGATCAAAATTCCTTCTGCTGATATTGTATTTCGAAGACAAATCCTCAATGCTGATTTTTTGATCAATATGATTCTCTATATACAATTGTGCTTTTAGTACCAATTCATCATCATGATGTTTCTGACCGATAAAAATCGCAAACTCAGATTGAGTTTGCCTGTCCATTTCAACTTGAAAGATCTTGGCACAAAGAATTGCTGTTTGTCGATCATAAAACTTCTCAATTAAATACATGATCAGATTCAAAAACGAATATGCCCCTCCATTGGTGTAGATACCATTCTCATCTGTTATTAAATGGTCGGCTTGTAAATTGACTTCTGGGAACATCAACATAAAATCATTTGCGGCAGACCAATGTGTAGAACAGTTTTTACCATCTAAAATCCCACTTGCAGCCAATAAAAAAGCGCCGGTGCATATACTCGCAACTTCTGCCCCGTTCTTATATTGCTTGGCAATCCACTCAATTATTTTAGAATTATCAATCAGACTTTTTTTAAAATGATGGTTCAATGACGGCACTATGATTAAGTCGGTTTGAACAATGCTCTTAATATCAGCTTGAGGTCTTACAGCAAACAATCCATCGTAATATTCAACTTCCGACCTTGTGTCGCCTACGAGCTGAATGTTGAAGACCTTAGATCTGCCTTTATTTACCCAAATCTCATTGGCCCTGTTTAGAATTTTGAAAGCACCAACTATACTGCTAAGATTATTTCCCTCGCCATTGGGCACCAAAATACTTAAATGTTTCATTGAATAATTGAGAACAAAGTTAAATCATTTATTTGTCTAAATCAACCCATGCAATAGTCTAAATTACACACCTTAACAGATCTATTCAGATTATACCTTTGCCACTGTAAATATCAAATCAATGAACCAAGTTGAAACCTCCATAAAAATGATATTTGATCGGTGGAACGCTTCACTCTCAAATTTCGACAAGACTTTAAACGCCATTTCTGATCAGCAATTACAAAATGAAATTGCACCCGGAAAAAACAGGGGCATTTATATTTTGGGTCACCTGATAGCCGTTCACGATGACATGATTAAACTCCTGGACATGGGCAATAAAATGTATCTCGATCTAAATGACACCTTCATCAAAAATCCGGATAAAGCCATCCCTGTAATGCCGAGTCCAAGTGAGTTGAGGATGCAATGGACAGCACAATGTGCTTATTTGAAAAACAAATTCGATTCATTAAAACCTGAACAATGGTTTGAAAAACATACGGCTGTTTCCACAGAAAATTTTGTAAATGAACCGCATAGAAACAAATTGAACATCATCCTCACAAGGACAACACATCTGAATTACCATACAGGACAACTGGTTTTACTTCAACAATCAAACAATGAATAATACAATGACAACACCCAATTTTACGACTACAATTGAAGTAGATCAAACTGCAGAAACTGTATTTAATGCCATCAACAATGTACGTGCATGGTGGAGTGAAGAAATAACAGGAAATACAGAAAACCTTGGTGACGAATGGGAATATCACTATCAGGATGTTCATCGCTGTAAAATGAAAATCACAGAACTTTTACCCAACAAAAAAATTGTGTGGTTGGTGATGGACAATCATTTCAGTTTCACCAAAGACAAAGAAGAATGGAAAAACAATCAGATAGTTTTTGAGATCGGTGAACTCAATGGAAAAACACAATTAACATTCACACAAATTGGCTTGAGCTCTGATTATGAATGTTATGATATTTGCAAAAACGCCTGGACCACATACATACAAAAGAGCCTATTCAGCTTGATCACCACCGGAGCAGGACAACCCAATGGCAAAGACAAGCCACAAACAGAAGACGAAAAAAACTTAAGTTCCAATTTCAGCAGCACTTTTTTTGTTGATCAAACCCCTGAAGAAGCATTTAATGCCATTAACAATGTAAGTGCCTGGTGGCAAGGTGAGGTAATTGGCAATAGTCAAAAAGAAGGTGATGAGTTTGATTACAGGATGAGCGACATTCACTATTCAAAACAACAATTGCTTGAGTCAGTGCCATTCGAGAGAATTACATGGTTGATCACAGATAGCAATTTGAGTTTTGTAACTCATAAGAGTGAATGGACAGGCACCAAAATTGTATTCGAGATCAAATCCATCAACAATAAAACTCAAGTTCGTTTCACACATTATGGGTTAATCCCGGAATTCGAATGTTATGAAGCTTGTTCAGGTGCTTGGGAACAGTTGATACAAGAAAGTTTACACAGTTTAATTACGACAGGCAAAGGGAAAAACATATTTGGTTGAGATTTGAATAAGAAACTTTCTATTTGGTTTCCACATTGATTATTCCTTGTCCCAACTCTCCTAGATAGTACAAAATGGATTGAATATAAATGTCTATACCATTGTCGCAGTTTGTAAACAGAACGAGACCTTGCTTGGAATTTGGAAGTATAAATGCAATGGTGTGCACTCCTTTATCATCTCCTCCGTGGTTGATTGCAATTTCTCCATTTCCAATATTTTCATCAACCATCCATCCCAGTCCAAAATATTTATTTGGTTTAACCCTTGCTTGAGGAGAAATCATCTGTGTATATAGTTCTTCAGATAGTCCGGCACTGTCCATTATATGAACCATAAATTTACAGTAGTCTTCAATTGTCGTGATCAAATCATCTGCTGCGTTGGCAGAATTGTTTTTATAAGTTTTGTAGATCGTACCGTCAGCTCTGTGCCATTTTGCAAATCTTGATTCATCGATGGTGCTGTCCCAATAGAAATGTGTATTTTCCATTTTTAAAGGTTTAAATACAAGCTCATCTGCTAGTTGATCAAGAGATTTGTTGAATTTCATTTCAAGTGCCTTTCTGAGATATTCAAAACCCTCACCTGAATATTGGTAATAAGATCCTGGTTCAAATTCAAAGCTTAACTTGCCATCGATATTGTTATGGCGCCAGTTTGCAAATCCGGTTTGATGACTTAACACATGACGTGATGTCAATTTCAGTGCTCTGGGATCGTTTACTACATCAGGATCGATCCAATATTTACAAAGTGGTTCATCTAAGTTCCACAAACCTGAATTTGTTAACTTTAATGCGATTAAAGCAGTGATTGGCTTTGTCAGTGAAGCCACATTGAACAAAGTACTATCTGTTGCTTCTTTACCTTTTTCAAGCTCACCATACACCTTTGTGACTTGTATTTTACCTTCTTTTATCCATCCTATACCCAATGCCGGTACATGATTTTTAATTAACCACTTTTCAGTTGTTTGTTCGTCTTTGAATATTAAAGATTCATTCAGTGTATCTGGTATCTGTTCTTTATGATCATAACTGAATACCCTACTCAGTTTCCAAATTCCATTGTCTAATTTCCATAAGTTTGTAAACTTAGCTTTACTGGTAAGGTACTTAGGCTTATTGATCTCATTTGAATAGAATCTATGAATTCCAACTTGAATGGCTGCTTACAATTGCCCATTTTTTTCTAATTTATAGACTTGTAACGAGTTTTCTTCTAATTCTCTACTTGGTTTGAGCGATGAGTTACAAATTCTTTTCTTTACACTTAAAATAAATGCCGATTTCGAATTTATCAATCCGGCTTCATCGTGATAGAATTCAAAATCATCATCGAGTAAACTTTCAAATTGATTTAAGTCGCAAGTATTGTAACCGACATTAAACAATAAACTGTCTCTAGTTTTAAGTTCTTTGAATAAAATAGAAGTTTGATCAATCTGCGAATACAGATTAATGAAATTGAATGCAAATAAGAGTAGAGTGATTTTTATCTTCATTACTACGAACAAATCTAATAGTTTATTCCATATTAATGTTTGTGAACAATGTAAAAGGACCTCGTTCTCTCCCCAACATTCTGTACTCATTCTCGCTCTCATTCTTTGATCTCCGTAGCTTTAGCGTAGGAGATCTCATCCTCGTTCCCCTCAAGTTCGTAGACTCGCTCGATAAAACTTGTTGAAAACACAAAATCCCACTAGCGTGGGATTTAAATTTGAGTGGACCCGGAGGGATTCGAACCCCCAACCTTCTGATCCGTAGTCAGATGCTCTATCCAATTAAGCTACGGGTCCTTACTCTTTGAAAAAGTGAGTGCAAAA
>DASWYG010000282.1:0-6930 GCA_036405075.1 Bacteroidia bacterium
GAATACGGTAACGACAGAGTAGAAGAAGTGATCTATTGCAAAAAGCAAGGTGAATACGCTAAAGGCGAATACACGGTTGAAATTTTTGCTGAAGGTTATAGAATCGGTACATCTAAATTCACACTCAAATAGTTCGATTAAACTCATTGATAAAAAGGCCGGTACTTCCGGCCTTTTTTTTATGCCATTTACTTTTTTATTCTTCAACCAATCAATGCCATTTAAGTTGAATTTTCTATTGAAAAAAACTTTTCTACATCCTTCTAATAACCGCTAATTGTTATTAAAAGTGAAACTATATTTGTATCAATGAAAAGAATTGGAGTGTTGACCTCTGGCGGTGATTCACCGGGTATGAATGCATGCATTCGTGCAGTGGTCAGATCGGCTGCCTATAGAGGTGTTGAAGTGGTTGGTATTCGCAGAGGTTATCAAGGCATGATAGAAAATGAAATGTCTTTGATGGCGGTTAAAGATGTTGCAAACATCATTCAATACGGTGGTACCATTCTTAAAACTGCACGAAGTGCCGATTTCATGACTCCCGAAGGCCGTAAAAAAGCACATCAAAATTTGATCAATGCAGAAATTGAAGGCTTGGTTTGCATAGGTGGAAATGGCACTTACACCGGTGCTGAAATTTTTTTCAATGAATTTGGCATCCCATCTGTTGGAGCCCCGGGTACCATAGACAATGATCTGTATGGCACTGATTTTACCATTGGGTATGATACAGCCGTTAACACAGCTATGGATGCTATTGACCGTATCAGAGATACTGCTGATTCTCATGATAGAGTGTTCTTTATTGAAGTGATGGGAAGAGACAGCGGTTTCATTGCACTTAATGCCGGTGTGGCAGGTGGTGCTGAAGGCATTTTGGTGCCGGAGATCATGAACGACACCCAAGACTTATACAAACACTTTGAAAACAAATCAAAACGAAAAAAAGAATTCAGTATTATCGTTGTTGCAGAAGGAGAAACTGAAGGCCATGCATTTCAAATAGCAGACAAATTCAAATCAAAATTCGATCAGTTTGATGTTAGAGTTTCAGTGTTAGGCCATATTCAAAGAGGTGGTAAACCTAGTGCCAACGATAGAATATTAGCCGGAACTCTAGGCAATGCAGCAGTTGAAAGATTGCTTACCGGTCATAAGAACATTTGTGTCGGTGTGGTCAATCATCAAGTGGTCACCACCTCTTTCAATGAAGCTATCAACAATAAAAAATCCATAGATACCACCATCTGGGAATTGTCTAAAATCTTGAGTCATTAATGCTGGTAAACCTCTCTGTCAATCATTTTGCTATCATCAGGGACCTCAAATTTGCACCTGATCAACGCCTCAACATCATCACAGGTGAAACAGGTGCAGGGAAATCCATTATCCTTGATGCTTTTAATCTTATACTAGGTTCAAGAGCAGACATCAAAATTCAAAGCGATTGGGGCGAAAAATGTGTCATTGAAGGCGAATTTCTGTTAGATGAATCGAAATTCAAAAATCTATTCAATGAAATGGATGTAGACTTTGATTCGCATACCATCATCCGTCGTGAAATTGCCACCAATGGCAAATCTAGAACCTTCATCAATGATACACCGGTCAACCTGCAACAGTTGAAAACACTGGGCGAAATGCTGGTCAGTATTCATTCCCAACATGAAAATACTCACCTGAATGACAAAGCGTTTCAATTTGAATTGATTGATAAATATGCAAATATTTCTCCTTCAACCATCGATTTTAAACAGCAATTTCTTTCACTTAAATCCAATGAATCAAGGTTGAATGAATTGATACGTCAACAAGACCTGATGCTGAAAGAAAAAGACTACCTCGAATTTCTCATCAATGAATTTGAAAACCTTCAATTGAAAGAAAATGAAGAGTCAATGCTTGAAGGTGAAATCAATGTCTTGTCTAACGCTGAAGTCATTGTTCAAACGGCTTCTGCTGTTGTTGAAATCATTTCTGAATCTGAAAGTTCAATTGCAGATACACTCATTCAACTCAAAAATAAGTTAAAAACTCTAGAAAATATAAGTCCACAGGCTGCTGAAATTGCTAATAGACTCAACTCTTCGATCATTGAATTGAAAGACATAGCCGAAGAAGCCGAAACGCTCAGAGACTCTGTTTCAGCCGATGATCAAAAGCTCGAAAAACTCAATGAAAGACTCAATGCCATTCAATCGCTTAAACGCAAACATGGTGTGAGCGAATATGACGAATTGCTTAAAGTATCAGAAACCATTGCCGATCAATTGTTCGGGATGGGTAACCTGGAAAGAGAAATAGAAACACTCAAATCTGTGATCGATGAAAGTAGAGTTAAATTGAAAACTCTTGCTTCTAAAATTCATCAATTGAGGATCAAATCTGCTTCAAAATTAAAACCTGAACTCGAAAAACTATTGATGTCACTGGAAATGCCTCATGCAGTCATTGAGTTTGAATTGAATGAAAAAGACAGTTTCGATGAATATGGCGCCACTGAGTTGACCTTGAAATTTACAGCCAATTTGGGCATGAGTCCACAGGCCCTTAATAAAATTGCCAGTGGTGGTGAATTGAGTCGATTGGCGCTTTGTATTCGTTGCATTGAAGCGGACAACAAATCGCTCAATACCCTCATATTTGATGAAATAGATACAGGAGTATCCGGCAAAGTGGCCGATACCATTGGTAAAATGTTCAAGCAAATCTCTAAAAACCATCAGGTCATTGCCATCACGCATTTGCCTCAAGTTGCCGGTTATGGCGATGAACATTTTATGGTGTGCAAGAAAAATGATGGCAATAGAACGGTCTCATACCTGAAACACCTGAATCAAGATGAACGCATTGATGAACTGGCCAATATGCTCAGCGGTGATACTGCAACTGAAATTGCCAGAAAAAATGCACAAGAATTGCTAAAAGCTTAAA
Source organism: Bacteroidia bacterium (assembly GCA_036405075.1). Classification (GTDB taxonomy): domain Bacteria; phylum Bacteroidota; class Bacteroidia; order NS11-12g; family UBA955; genus JABMMZ01. Next base: position 2,938 of record DASWYG010000282.1, read on the forward strand.
ATCAAACCCTTTTAAAAGGATTTATAGACTTTCGGGTATTCAAAAATCTTACCCATTTTTATTCGTCTTACAGGTAACCCAAATCGGATACCCAAATTGTGTCTCAAAAAGCCTCTTCCTTTTAAAGTAATGTCTGCATTGTAACTGAATCTGAAATTCAATAAATGCAAAGCGATCATATTGCTCCATGAAATTGTTTTGTTGCCACTGAAACTGTAGTGTTCATAAACAGAACTAAGACTTAACCTCTGTTTTTTCAAAGCCAATCCACCTTGAATTTCACGTTCATTGCCATTAAATGAAACCATGGAAATTAGATGTACATCAATGTTCTTGTACTCGTCCAGATCCAAATTGAAATTAATGGTATGCCTGGTATTCAAACGACGTTCAATTCTTCCTTTAAAAGCAAAAGGACGGTTCAGTTGATGTATGGCATAGCCCAATTCAAAATGCTGATTCATCCATGCAGCTCCGGCCGAAATGAAACCGTATGTTCTGCTATAATTTTCTAAATTCTTATTACCGGTATCAATGAACTTGGTGATGTCTAAACTTCTATCAAAATCATTTTGATAGAATCCTTTCAAGTTCATAGGTGAAATACGATGGATTCTTATTCCTGTTTGTAAGCCAAATGAAACAATGTTGTGCTTATCGATGGCCAGGTATTTAGAACCTCCAATAGAATACTCGTTGATTTTTAAAAGTTCACCATAGGCTTTGCGATTCAAAACCTGAAAATTGAGGTTGAGGTCTTTGCTTCTGATGGCTCTGTCACTGCTAAAATGCACACAATTGTCAATTCCTTTGTTTCTGGATTGATAGCCAAGATCGGAACGCCATAATCTTGTGTTCAATATTTTACCACTTAGGCTGCCGCTGAATGCTGGATTAAAAATAACCGGATTGGTTTGTGAGAGATGAAATCTATAGATCTGAGAGGAGAGGGGCTCCAAGCTGAAAAAACAAAAGGCCAAAAAGAAGATTGATCTGTACACTTAAGTACAAAATTAATCTTTATTCTCCATTGCGCGTTTGATGAATTTTACAAAGATCGGATGTGGATTTTCGACTGTACTTTTCAATTCAGGATGGAACTGAACACCAATGAAAAAAGGATGTTTTGGAATTTCAACAATCTCAGCCAAACCGGTGTCCGGATTGGTACCTGTTATCATCATGCCATGTTTTTCAAACGCAGCAGTGAATTTATTGTTGAATTCAAAACGGTGTCTGTGTCTCTCACTGATCTTCGACTTGCCATAGATCTTGTATGCCAATGAGCCTTTAACCAAATTGCAATCATAAGCACCCAGTCTCATGGTTCCACCTTTGTTGGTCACTTTCTTTTGGTCGTTCATCATATCAATGACCGGATGTTTGGTCATATCGCTCATTTCTGAACTGTGAGCATCTTTGTAACCCAATACGTTTCTGGCATATTCAATGACACTGCATTGCATACCCAAACAAATACCAAAGAAAGGTACATTGTTTTCTCTGGCGTATTTAATGGCCACCAATTTACCGTCTATGCCTCTGCCTCCAAAACCCGGAGCAACTAAAATGCCCTGGAAGTTTTTCAGTTTTTCATTGACGTTTTCATCGGTCAGCAATTCACTGTGGATGTATTTAACTCTTACTGCACATTCATTTGCAGCACCTGCATGAATAAAGGCTTCATTGATGGATTTATAAGCATCAGGTAATTCAACATATTTACCAACCAATGCAATGTTGACTTCATTTTTTGGATGACGAATGTGGTAAAGAAACTCTTTCCATTGATCCAAAGTAGGTTCTTGTTTGGTTGAAAGTTTCAACTTAGCCAAAACCACTTTGTCCAGCTTCTCTTTCATCATCACCAATGGCACATCGTAAATGGTGTCTACGTCTATACTCTCTATGACCGCATTTACATTGACATTGCAGAACAAAGCGAGCTTTCTTCTCAATTCAGAATTGAGGTGGTGCTCGGTTCTGCAAACCAAAATATCTGGCTTGATACCGCTTTCCAATAAGAATCTAACAGAGTGCTGAGTCGGTTTGGTTTTCAATTCACCTGCTGCAGATAGGTATGGCACCAAGGTTAAGTGAATCACGATGGCGTGATCTTCACCCAATTCCCATTGCAACTGACGAACTGCTTCTATAAAAGGCAACGATTCAATGTCACCAACTGTTCCACCGATTTCAGTGATCACGATATCAAATTGTCCGGATTCACCTAAAAGTTTCATCCTTCTTTTGATCTCATCGGTGATATGAGGCACAACCTGTACAGTTTTGCCTAAATAATCGCCTCTGCGTTCATTTTCTATGACTGTTTGGTAGATTTTACCGGTGGTAACGTTATTGGCTTGTGATGTAGGAACATTTAAGAAACGCTCGTAGTGTCCCAGATCCAAATCAGTTTCGGCTCCATCTTCTGTCACATAGCACTCCCCGTGTTCATACGGGTTCAATGTGCCTGGATCGACATTAATGTAAGGGTCGAATTTCTGAATGGTGGCGCGGTATCCCCTTGCTTGTAACAACTTCGCTAAAGAAGCTGATATGATACCCTTGCCTAATGATGATGTAACACCTCCGGTTACGAAAACGTATTTGCACTTCTGTTCCATGTCTAAAATAGTTGGTTAAATGAATGGCTGAAATTGACTGATTTCAATCAATGAATTGTATGAAATGAGAATGTTCAGATGGAGCAGATAACCGGATTGCAAAGTTAGGTTTTTTTTAAATCATATCAGGGTTCATTTTCAAGAAATTGTTAACAGTGACCAAATCTTCCGGACTGTCTATGGCCGGACTAACAAAATCTGTGTCTTTTACCCTGATCGTGAACCCATTTTCCAGCCACCTCAATTGCTCTAAACTCTCACTCAATTCCAATTTGCTTGGCTTAAGTTGTGATAATTTCGTGCAAATTTCTGTTCTGAAAGCATACATACCAATGTGTCTCCTGTATGGATATCGATCTGCCCAATCTTTGATTTCAATTCCTCGCTGAAAGGGAATCGCCTGCCTCGAGAAATATATGGCTTTTGAACTTGTATCACTGATGACTTTTACCAAATTTGGGTTAAACAAGTCCTCAGAATTCAAAATGGGTTTTTGCAAAGTCGCAATGTCGGTGCCTTCATGTTCAAAGGCCGCTGCCAATGATTCTATTTGTGAAGGCAAAATGAATGGCTCATCCCCCTGTAAATTGATCATCAGATCAAATTGCTCTTTCATACCATCCAATACTTCAAAACACCTGTCTGTGCCACTCACATGTTGATCAGAAGTCATTACACATTCTCCAAAAGTGTTTACATGATCATAAATCCTTGTATCATCTGTTGCCACCACCACTTTTGCATTCAAATTGGTTTTTAATGCTTGTTCGTAGGTGCGCCTGACCAAACTTTTACCAGCAATGTCTACCAAAGGTTTGCCTTCAAATCTAGTTGATCCGTACCTGGATGGAATGATGATGATCACTTTCATTGCTGCAAATCTAATTCAATTAATGCTTAATTAAAGATTCTTCCGGTTTCGTTTGTTGTGATGAATTTGAACTACTCAACTTTTTAATACTTTGTAAAATAAATTTTACATTGATTGTCAGTTGTTTATATTAATTTATTTTTTTATTGCAGCATTTGTTTGAATCAGATGGTCAAAAATATAAAATCAGATTATGAATAATTTATACTTAAAACTAGCACTTGTTTTTTCCTTTTTCTCTTCGCAGCTATCTGCAACTAATCCCATTCAGTTTCTTTTGCCATCAGAGTTTTATACCTCTTTTGTTTTTGAAGATAAAGCAGGCAATTACTGGATTGGAAAAGGTGGCTGGACCAATACGTATTCACGTAGAAAAAATGGTTTGATCGTGTACGAAAATGGCAATAAAGTCATTAAAGATGCAGATGGGACTTATACAGCAGCTATTGAATTCGATGGCGATGTTTACATTTCGGCCGATGACGCATTGCACAA
>DASWYG010000283.1:0-12520 GCA_036405075.1 Bacteroidia bacterium
GGCTATTTATTGGAATACATTGCGGTACAATTGATGCCCAATGGTTATTACAGTCTTCTGTCACAAAAACTTCACCACAACACTGCCGTCGATTTTGGAGCACCAAAAGATGCCATTGAACACCTCAGAAGTTTGGATGAAACTGAACCGGAGTTTCTGATCAAAAAATTTTATCAAACCAAGAAACCCATTCGACCCAGTGATTTTTTCTCAAAACACTATACACCTGAAATTCACGCTAAAATTAGACCTTTCATTGAAAAACGTTTATTAAAAGTCCTTGAAAAACTCAATGGACAAAAATTATTTCTGGCCAAGGACAAAAACTTCACTCATACACCTGTAGAAATAGCCAGAGATAAAGCAGGTATTCTTTTTCATTTCAGACGCAATGAACAAGGTACCAATTATTTTGCCACCATTAAATTGGGTGATCAAAAGATCAGTTTTAGTCAAAACAACAGTGAATTGATCATTCAGGAACCCGCCTGGTTGTTGTGCGACAAAAAACTGATCACTTTCAAAAAAGACACTGACGGGAATAAAATCAAACCATTTCTCAATAAAAAATTCATCAATATACCGGCAAAAAGTGAAGCCATGTATTTTGAGAAATTTGTGAAACCTTTGATAGAAAACTACGATGTATATGCTGAAGGATTTGAAATCAAATCAGAACAATACAGGGCATTTCCAATTCTCAAGATCACCAATTTCTTAGAAAATAAATTGTGTGTGGGCCTCTATTTCAATTATGGTCCATATCAGTTTCCTTACCATTCGGTCAAAATGGTATCTGTTTCTCTAGAAAAGGATCAGAACAATTACATTTTTCACAGGGTCAAACGATCCAAACAATGGGAAAATGGTATTGTTGAGACATTAAACAAAATTGGGATGACCATCTATGAGGGTTCACTTTTCATCACAGAAAAGGAAAACGAAAATCTTATCGAGATTCTCAACCGAAATAAGCAGACCCTCGAATCAGCAGGGTTTAGAATTGATCAATCTCAACTCAATAAAGTTTATCACATTGGGGAAAGTCATATCACCTTCAATGTTTCCAAAAAAGACGACTGGTTTGATTTAGAAGCCATTGTCAGATTTGGTGAGTTCAATATTCCTTTTATCAAACTTAAAAGTTACATTTTGAGTGGCAACCGCGAGTTTGAATTACCCGATGGCAGCATTGCCATCATACCTGAAGAATGGTTCAGTCGTTATTCAAATATCTTTGATTATACAGATGGTAAATCTGAGCACCTACAGATTAAAAAGTATCATTTTGGTCTGTTGGAGGATATGTTCAAAGAAGAAGAGTTTGGTGAAAATGAAAAAATCAAATCATTTGATCCTGAAATGGACTTGCCATTGCCGAAAGGATTAAAGGCAACACTTCGACCCTATCAAATTACAGGTTATAAATGGTTGCAATACATGGCAGACAATGACTTTGGCGCCTGTCTTGCTGACGATATGGGTTTAGGTAAAACCTTACAAATACTGGCTTATTTACAACATAAGGCTGAATGTAAATCTACTGAAACAACAGAAATCGAGCATCAATCCTCTGATCAGGTTCAGGTTGATCTATTTGGACAACCCATTGGAATTCCAATAGAAAGCCTTAAACCCGGCAAAGTCAATTGCTCATTGATCGTTGTACCAACTTCCTTAATATATAACTGGGTGAGTGAAGCTAAAAAATTTACTGAACTTAAAATTTATGTTCATTCTGGATTTAATCGGGCACGCAGCATAAAAGAATTGGTTGGTTTTTACGACATCATCATAAGCAGTTATGGTACGGTTAGAAACGATATAGACCTATTCTCAAATTTAAAATTTGATACCATCGTATTAGATGAATCGCAAGCAATAAAAAATCCTTCATCACAAACTGCAATTTCTGTTAATCAATTGAAGTCCGCTCATAAAATTGCCATGACCGGCACACCGGTTGAAAACAGCATCACAGATTTGTGGAGTCAAATCAACTTCTTGAATCCAGGCATTTTGGGTAATTTTAATTTCTTCACCCGAAAGTTTGTCAATTCAATTGAAAAAGACAAAAATGAAGAAGACACTGTCCGCTTAAAAAGCATTGTCAAACCGTTTATATTAAGAAGAACTAAGGAGCAAGTAGCAATAGACCTGCCGGATAAGACCGAGAAAATTGTTTATTGTGAGATGAACGATGAGCAAAAGCAAAAATATGAGAGCATCAAATCAGGATTTAGAAACGAATTGTTGAATGCTATCAGTGAGCAAGGGTATAAAAAATCAAATATGCTCATATTGAATGGACTGATCAAATTGAGGCAGATTGCCAATCATCCAATATTAGCAGATTCAGAATATTTAGGTGGCTCTGGTAAATTTGAACAAATCATAGCCAGCATGCACAATGTGATAGACAGCGGTCACAAGGTGTTGATCTTTTCTCAATTTGTGCAACACCTTACATTACTTAAGAATTATTTAGATGGAAAGTCGATACCTTATTTATACATAGCAGGTAATGTTCCGGCGGCAGAGCGCAAACAATTGGTTGATCGATTCCAAAACACAGAAGGTGCACAGATATTTCTAATTTCTCTTAAAGCCGGGGGAACTGGATTGAATTTAACAGCTGCTGATTATGTATTCCTGCTCGACCCTTGGTGGAACCCGGCAGTTGAGCGACAGGCCATGGACAGATCGCATAGAATTGGGCAAGACAAACCGGTTTTTGTCTATAAATTCATTACCAGAGACACCATTGAAGAGAAAATTGTGCATTTACAGGCCAGAAAACAGAAAGTTTCGGACGATATTTTAGACACTGAGGCACAATTTATTCACAATTTAGAAGAGGAGACATTAAAAAACTTGCTCGAATAGATTGGAAAACATACATTTGTAAGACTAATCATTTATCAAAAAACAATATAAATTTTACATACAATGAAAAAAGTTTTACTTACCCTTACAATTCTCTTTACTGCTGTTTTCGCACAAGCACAAAGAAAGGCAGACATCTCTGTCAGAATGAACACTCCAAAAAATGGTGCAAAAGTCAGAACCGGTCAAAATTTCCAAGTTAATGTTACAGTGATCAACAATGGTCCGGATAATATCTTGACATCTGATACCATGTTATATTATCTAGGTGCCGGCAATGTTTACTTTCCGCAATCACAAGCAATATTGCCTATTTCAACAGACATGTTACCTGGTGATTCTTTGAATTTTAATATCACTCAAGGTCTATCAGGTGGTAATGGTGCTCCAATGTCACTTTGTTCATATGTAGTGGTATTTAATAGAGCTCAACCTGACAGTGTTTTTGATGTTTTGTTAGGTGGCAACAACCGCAGTTGTAATTCTGTTACCTACAGTGGTGTTGGTATCGGTGAGTTAACTGCCGGTTTGAACTTCCCATCTAAAGTATACCCTAACCCTGCAAACAGCCAAATGTTCCTTGAATTTAACTCAGCTTCTAACGAAACTGCAGTGATCAACATTTATGATGTTGAAGGTAAATTGGTAAGAACTTTCAATAACTACAGTGAATTTGAAGGTACTCAATTGGTTGAAATGAGTGTAGACGGAATGACCAAAGGCATTTATTTCTACTCTGTTTCTGTTGGTAACACCAATACCAGCGGTAAATTCATCGTTGAATAATTCAAAAAAAAAGATAATTCAAAAAGGCCGTATCAATGATACGGCCTTTTTTTATGTCCAAGACTTTTGTCGGATTGCATTTGGTTTACACCTAAAAATCCTTTTTAACATTGAAAAAAAACGCTTTACTTTGCAGCCAGATTTATGAAGAACTCAAAAGCAAACGAATTGATCGGTAAAATATTGGCTGATATTGAGAAAAACAGTGTCAAAGTAGATACTTTGGTGCCTATGTTTAAAGAGTTGAGAGAACTGGCCAAAGCTGAACAAGATCCGTTGATTACCCGTTCTATCAGATTGGTTTACGAACACCTTGAAGCAAACGGTGGTTGGGAGTTTCAAACTTTGGAAGACAGTGAAGAAGTTGAAGAAAATCTCGCCTACTTGGTATCACTATATGCTAAAAGTGAAAACAAATACAATCGCGATGAAATTCGCGAAATTGCCAACAACATGACAGCCGGAGCTTAATCAGATCTCCAGATTTGAAAACAGGATACAAACATATAATCCTAGCTTTTCTCCTTTGTTTAGCACTCTGTACCGGTGCTCCTGTCAAATCTTTGCATGAATGCAACAACTTAAATCACCATCACGACGATTTTTCAATAGAATCTTTCCATAGTGATTGCTCCCTTTGTGACATCAATCTCCACTCAACCGACACTCTTTTTGAGACTTTTGAGTTTATAGCTCCCCTATCCTTTTCTGAAACTGGTTCATATTCACTCCCTATTTTACCCGGAATAGAACCTAATACTTGTTTTCTGAGGGGCCCTCCTTCATGCTTCATTTGAAGGAAATTTTCTAATCACAGAGCTTTAAGGGAACAAGGTTCCCATTTTTTACATTTGAATTGAAACAAATCATAGCCCTGATATGCATTGCTGTTGCATATCCTTTATTTGGGCAAAACAACAATTGCAATTACTCCATCAAAGGTGTAGTAATAGACAGCGTGCACAAAACCCGATTGGGGCTGACAGAAATTGAAGTGTTTGGCACTAAAAACAGAACTGAATCTAATGACTCAGGTGGCTTTGTTTTAAAAAATATTTGCAAAGGTAGGATTGAATTGCACATCAGTCACATCCTTTGTGAACATATCCATTTGAACTTAGACCTATATCAAGATACTTTTATATTCATCTACATAAAACATGAAGAACACAACTTAAAGGGAATTGCTGTTGAAGGTAAAGCAAAGTCCAATCAACTGAATACATTGGGGATTGAAAACATTAGAAAATTTTCCGGGCAAAGCATTTCAGGTCTTATGCAGGAAATAACAGGAATAAGTATGCTCAAAACCGGATTCAATGTCGGCAAACCCATCATCAATGGTTTGCACAGCAACAGGGTCATTCTCATCAACAACGGTATTAGACAGGAAGGTCAGAATTGGGGCATGGAACATGCCCCTGAAATAGATGCATTCTTGATTACAGAAATTGAAAACATCAAAGGACCGGCAGCACTTCGATATGCTTCAGATGGTATAGGTGGTGTGGTAACATTAAAAGCCGTTGACTTTTTCAGTGCTTATAAATCAAGGGCCTTGTATGGAGAAATCAATACAATAGCTTATAGCAACGGCAGAGGAAGAAACATTTCTGGTATCATTGGCAGTAAACATATTGGAAAATTACCCCTTTATTGGCGATTGCAAGGGACGTACAAAGGCAGTGGCAATGCTAAAACAGGCTCTGACTATATTTCCAATACCGGCAGTAGAGAATTTAACTACTCTGTTGGACTTGGACATAAAACCAAGTCGAATCAAATTGAGTTCTTTTTCAGTAGATTCTATAACAAGATCGGTATTTACCAAGGTTCACAGTCAGGAAATTTAAGCGATCTGGAAAAAGCCATGCAAGCTCAAAGACCATTGATTCAATCATCCTATACCTATTTGATCGACAGACCATATCAATCCGTAAGACACAACTTAATGAAGCTAAGTGATAAATACATCATTAACAGTGTGAACTCTATTGAATTGACCTTTGCAATTCAAGACAATCACCGGATGGAATACGATGTTTTAAGATCAGCCTCCTCATATCAGGGACCTGTTTTCGACTACTACATACGAACCTATTTTTCAGAACTTCTTTGGAAACGATTCAGATTCCACGGTGCAGAACTGCAAGCAGGATTAAGTGCTAATCGACAAGCCAATGCATATACAGGCAGGTACTTTATTCCGGGCTATTATCAAAATACCTGGTCGGCATTTACAGGAATTCAAAAAGAATCAGGAAAGTTAAAACTGGAGTCCTCAATACGCTATGAACAAAAACTTCTTGAAACTTATTTGTGGAAAGGCAATACCATGAGCACCAACAATCGAGATTTTAAAGGTCTGGTTTATTCACTGATGTTGACCTATAACATTAACAAACAGACCAGATTGTCTTTCTTACATGGCAGCAGTTGGCGACCTCCGGCTCCCAATGAGTTGTATTCAAATGGTTTGCATCAAGGACTTGCTTCAATTGAAATCGGTGATTCCAATTTAATGCCTGAAAGATCTTATCATCAAGGAATTGAAGGTCATTTTAAAATTGGTAAAATAGAGTTAGATGCAGAAGTTTACACCAAATACATAAAAAACTTCATCAATCTAATTCCATCAGGCACACCTGTTTTGACCATCCGAGGTGCTTATCCTGCTTTTGTATACAGTGCTTCAGATGCACTCATCAGTGGTTTGAATGTCAATGTAAACTACAGATTTACAAAAAATTATTTCATAGAATTGAAGGCTCAACTGCTCAATGGTCAAAACTTAGATCAACATAATTATTTGAGTCAAATGCCGCCTTACAGATTCAAAATGAACTTGGGCACTCAAAGAAAAAAAGTCTCTTTTTCTATGAACTGCAATTATACTTTAAGACAATTCAGGTACATAGAGAATACCGACTATTTACCCCCACCTCCTGCCTATTTTATCTTAGGGGCAGATTTAGAATGGAAACCTGAAATCAATGGCCGTCAAATCTTCATCAGTTTAAACGGCAGCAATATCCTGAATCACAATTACAGAGATTACTTGAATAGAATGAGGTACTACTATGGTGAACCCGGCGTAAACATTTATCTAAAATTAAGAATCCCTTTCGAAACTTTAATCAATTAAATCTATTAATAAAATGAACATCAAAAAAATCAAACAATTCTCCATTTTAGTAATCGCTTCAATGGCCGTATTAACTGCTTGTAAAGACACAGAAGTAAAACCTGAGGACAAACCACAAAACAGCACAGAACTTATCACAACAATGAAACTGATGTTAACTGATTCAAGTACAGGGCTCACAAAAACCTTTGTATTCAGAGACACAGATGGTGACGGAGGATCAGGACCAAGTACTTTCGATACGATAAAACTGGAAGCAGGGAAATCATACACTTGCAAAGTTTTACTTTTAGATGAGAGTAAATCTGAAATAGACACCATTTCAAATGAAGTTGAAGAAGAATCCCATGATCATTTATTCATATACACCGTCGACAATATCAATGTTAGATTTGAGATAACTGATAAGGACAAAAACAATTTGCCTTTGGGTTTAATCAGTAAATGGCGAGTCGGGGCCCCGGGAAAAGGAAAAGTAAAAGTAACATTAAAGCATCAACCCGGAGTGAAAGACGGCAGTGCTTCACCAGGAGAAACAGATGCAGAGGTAGATTTTAATTGTACCATTCTGTAGTTAAAGAAAGCAACAAAAAATAAGAAACCGGGCCCAATAAGGTCCGGTTTTCTTTTTTATTAAAACCCGAATAGTTAAAATTTAATAAAAATATGCTTCATTTTTTAAAACGTCATTTGGGCGTTTTTGCTTGAATTCGACAGAAAAGGACCAAAATTGTTCAGGAATTAAAATTCGAATTCAAATTTATACTGCTGATTTTCTGCAAATTACAGCACGTTCTCAAAATTTTATTTTTTTTTTTGAATTCGTTTTGGAACTTGATGTTATGCTTAATCAGAATTCTAGGCGTTTCTACTCAATAGGTAAAAATTACCTACTCAACACCCTGTCATTCAATAGGTTAATGCATAATTTACACACAAAATACACGAAATATCATGAGGAAGACAGACAAAAACATTATGGCGACCGGCTGCGAAAGTCGAACCGGTTACTATGCAAGGAAAACGACGTTATTCGTCGTGCTTTTCTTGGGCACAATGGGGCTTACTTTTGCTCAAAGTCATGACCATGAGGACACTGTTGTAGCATTGGAGAAAGGTGCTTTCACCATTTCTGTGCTTCAAAATTCCCCAACTCAGTTCAACTTACAATTGGTAAGTAATAAAGCTGACACATTACAACCATTTTTTATAGAGATGATTCCCATCGGTTTTGATTTTACCGATGAATGTATTCTCAGTCAAAGTCTAAATAATCAACGTTTGGAGACCAATATCGAGAAACTCTGGGGCCCCCAGTTTGTCTCGCTAGGAGTCGGTATCATCCCGCCCGGCGGCAGATACCTGGCAACCTTAGCGACACAAATGGTGACCAAAGAGGCCATGATTAAGGTCAGGGTTTTTGGAACCATTAACGGCCAGAATTTCATTTGGGTCGGGTATGTAAAAAAATAACCACAACTCACAAACCAACGATTATGAATAGATTTATACAATTGGTAATACTGGCCACAGTGCTGGTATTAATACCCGAGAGGGGCTCTGCACAATGTGCAAGCAATCTCGGTTTTGAATCAGGAAACTTTACAGGATGGAGTCGAGCTACAGATAGTAATTTTATTACCCCGGCCAGCAGACAATACATCAATCCAGGTGTCAATATGGGTGTTATCAATTATGGCGCAACAGATATGTACCTTGGCACCATCAACAGAGCCAACTCATCGGTGGGTAATAAATTGATTAAAGTAGGAAATAGAGGAGTTAGAGCAACAGCAGATACCGTTTACAGAAAATATATAGTTGACAGTCTTTCAGACAAGTTGACGATTTACAGTTACGGAGTTGTTGAATTGGCACATAACTACTGGAATGTTGCCATTAATGAAGCCCCTGGCTTTGGATATGAAATATATGTCAACGGCCAAAAAATAGATTGTTTGAAAGGTAGTTTCTTTTGCGGTAACGTTGATAATCCTCCTGTATGGCAATTGGGTTCTTTTAAAGACACAGCCGGTGTTAGAAAATCTACCGGTTGGGGTGCAGAAACAATAAATTTCGCTTGCTTTGTAGGAGATACGATTGAAGTAAGACTCTTTACAAGAGATTGTATTCTACTCGGACACTATGCTTATGCCTACTTTGATGTGGTATGCGGTGATACAACAAGACCAAATATCAACCAAATCATGTTCAACAACATCATTGAAGACGATGAATTGAACCTCTACTGCTCTACCAGCGGTACTCTGTACTTAGAACCCAATAGTCAAATTTGTCCAATCTTTATGAGCAATGTTCAATGGACACCTCAAAGTTATATTGTCGGGTCCCCTTATTTGGATTCAGCTCAAATCAATGTTCCTGATTCAGTTTGGATTTATGCCACTGCTGAATTTTCGAATTACTGTCAGACAGTTACTGCTTCCGATTCCATTTATGTACGATATTATGCCTCAGACCCTCATGACAACTTGCCCAAATTGGAACGAAATTATTGTGAGTGCGAAAATGATACAATAGATTTTACAGGTATAGATGTTACATCTATCCGAAATCAAAGCAATACCACGATGACGTTGAGCAATGATAAACTCATTATCAATCCTTGCAATAATTTCTATCTGGAAACTTTTTGGAAAAACACCTCATCCAGAATTACCACGATCAACAGTGCAATTGGCACCTCGTCATGGACTTCAGGTAATTTAGAAGGTGGGATCAGTTATGACTCAATCGTACCCGGATCAACCATAAGATTTGAGGTGACTTTGGCTGCAGGTAAGGCCTTTTATGTAGGATTAAATGATGTCAATGCCACCAATGGTCATGATATGGAACATTCTGTATATGTTAATGGCACAAATATTAGATCATACTACAACGGTGCATTTCAATCCAATTTAGGCACTTTTTCAGGCACTGTTAACATTGATTTTGTTACACTTACAACCGGCAGAGTGCGCATATACATCAATGGCGTATTATCACATTCATACACCAATTCACAAAGGGCTAACTTCCCTGTATTTGCAGATTTCTCTGCTCAAAGTAACAACAACCCTCACATCAACAGAACCTTGATTTTGGGCAATACTTATAACAAACAAGACTTTAACAGATTGTACAATAAAACCGAATACAACTATGCTTTGCAATACGTTGATAGATGCGGTGTTACTGTTAGAGACACAATCACATACATCCCTGGATTCAATGCCAGCTTGGTTGCACCAAATGTAATTCAATGCGGACTTAATCCATTGAACTTAAGAATTACCTCTCCGAATTTAATAGACCGAATTTCATGGACCACTAACGGATTCGGTACCATGACACCTCCGCCAAACAATGGTAATATCAACTCAAATACTGCTAATCTATCTTATGCACCAATTCCAGCCGATCACAACCTGAACCCAATACAAGTTATACTTACTGCCGAATCAGGAAATTGCTCAGTGAACGATACCGCATTTATGATAGTTAATGAAATACCTGTAGCCAATGCTGGTCCGGATATTTCAACTTCACTCGATACATTTAACATAGGCGGAGCACCATCTGGATTTTGTATGACCTGTGGTGTTATCAACTATGGTTGGACACAAGGTACAGCAATGTTAGATTCTACTGTGAGTAACCCTGATGTCATCAGAACACGTGTATCTATTCCAGAATTTGTGGTAACCAGTGTGGATCCAACCACAGGTTGCTTAGACACCGATACCACCATGTTGTACACTTCACTGTCTAACGAAACCAATTACATGGAAACAAATTGTGTAAATGGTGAAACTGTAGAAGTGAAATGGTTAGGAGTCGCAGATGATATCACCACATATTACGCAATTGAATACTCATTAAATGGCGGAAATAATTGGGCTGAACTCAGAAGAATAAATGCTCAATTTGATGAATTTGGAACTCGTAGTTTCAATATGACCATTAAAAGACATCAAAATCCTGGGGCCATATACCGTTGGGCAAGTAAAAATTCGCAAGGACAAATCATCAATGTGATGAATTTAGACAATATTGAATGTTCAGATGCTCCAGTTTACAATTTGTATCCAAATCCATTTACCGATGAATTGGAACTGAGCATTTTCTCTAACACTGGTATCAAATTGAATTACACTTTTGAAATTGTAAATCAATATGGACAATTATGTATAGTAAAGAAGTGAACTTCAAAGAATCCAATATCAGCTCATTGATTGCAATGGATGGCTTAACTGAACTGAGCAGTGGCGTATATTACTTCGTTGTTAAAAACAATGGAAAAGCACTTTACAACACAATGATTGTGAAATCAAATTAGACCTTTACACAAATAACCTAAATACACAAGTTGCTACACCATCAATCGCTACTCCTTTTGCGATTGGTGGTGTTTTTTTTAGCATGATTCGTGTTCAGGGTAATTTGCGAATTAACATTTCAAAACACAATAAGAAAACACCACCTGTTCGCTGATCTCAACGAAGTGTAGATCCCGATACTTCGGGACCACAACTGCACAAGAACATGGCCGCAGATAACGCAGATTGTAACAAAGTGAAAATCCCGACATTTCGGGACTGAATCAATGTGAAGATTTATTCACTTTACATGGCAATACCCCTCATGATAGTGCCTATTCCACCAATAACCAATAACTAATAACAGATAACTAATAACCAAGAGCTTGGCCGCAGATAACGCAGATTTCCGCTGATTGTAACGAAGTGTGATCCCGATACTTCGGGACTGTTACGAAGTAATGCTCAATACACACTGCATGACAATACCCCTCATGATAGAACCTGTCCCACCAATAACAGATAACCAATAACTATTTCCCCAATTTCTTCAGTGCTGCTTTGGCTTTTTGTTCAATGGAATTGACATATTCCTTGTTTTCTTTGAAATCGTCCTTAGCCATATTGAAATAGAGTTTAGCCAAATCTTTATTGCCTTTTTCTGAATAAATATACCCCAGTTGTAATGCTGAATAAGCTGCGTAATAGTATGTTTCCTTTTTACCTAAATCTATGACATTTAAATATTCGAGTATGGCCTCAGCATTTAGTTTCTGTTCCTGATAAACCCTAGCCTTTCTGTAATGATATTCCAATTTGAATTTATTACATGAAAGCTTTTTAATATCTGTCTTTTTTAAGACATCCATTGACATATCCAGATAGTGGCCATCGTATAACAATCTGGCCTTTAACAAATCGATCAACCATGTTTTGTATTCCTTTGCTTCGCTCTCTGCTTGTTTGTCTTCTTCAATATTGGCAGCCCCACTTTTTTTACACAAATCGTAATAAACCAAAGCTGTTTTGTTGTCGCCTTTTAATTGACATGACCATGATAAATATCTGTAAGCCGATTTGAGGTAGTTGCTACCTTTGTACCTGACTGTAAATATTTTAAAATATAGATCTGCATCATTGTCCAATCGCCTCAACTTTGCCAAACCTAGTAAGTAATCCATATAATAAAATGGACTGCTATGTGTATGTGGTGGTTTAGCACTCAACACCTCTATCATTAAATCTGTCTTTCCCGCATAACCTGCTATGGTAGCCCTCATATAATTTTCAATGATGTATGTTTTATAATCGAGTGTATATGGTTCAATGGTTTTCCAGGCATCAGCCGTATTTTTATTCAAATGATGCTGAACCATTGCAT
>DASWYG010000284.1:0-17826 GCA_036405075.1 Bacteroidia bacterium
TAATCATTGCTACAATGCATTTATTATCATAATAAACGTATTGAATCTCAATTAATGTAACTTTTTTATAAACTATTTTATTGATTTTATTTCCAACTTTGAATGTTGTTATTTGCTTTAACTTTTTTGAAATTTTAATCGTCGTATCATTTAGTATTTTTATTTTATTAACATTCCATGAAACATTAAATTTGTTTGATATTTCTTCTAGGTATAATGAATCTAGCAGCAGTGTATTACAAGCAGTTTGTGAAAACAAATTGTTTGTGTTTAAGGATACAATTGTTAATAAAATCCACAATTTAAACCTATGTTTTATACAATTAAAATCAAAATGTAACTGTTTCATTTTCTGCATTTTTGTCTAATCTATTTTGACGTTTTGTATCATTTGGGTCTTCGATAATATATAGTAAAAAATCATAAGTCACTTTTAAATCATCATTAAGTTGCAACCCTCTCCAAAAATAGGTCAAACAAATTGGTTAAAAAAGATCGACAATTCACCGACTTATTCTACCTCTGTAGCAGAAAAACCTCGAAATACCGTTCAAGGTTCTACCCAATAACAAAATAAATATACTGCAAAACGTTACTGGGTGGTGCACCGTGTTTTAGTGTAACGAAAAACTCTGGTATGGGGCAGATAAACATTCACATTAATTTTAAAAAAAGGTTCGACTACTTAGCGAAGCTTTATTATTAAGAGAGAAATATTTCGCCTTTTTATTGTAGAATAATTTTAGGATTAAACCATTCAAACAAAAAAGCTCCTGCGACTAAGCAGGAGCTTTTCTTCATATTATCCCTAAAACTAAGGATGATTAAATATTAACTGTTAGCAATTTTGAACCTGGACCACAGGTAGGCCCTGCAGGACCACATCCGGATACAATGATAGTAGCAGCTGTGCAGAATGTGCCTGTACCTGTTGTATTAACCAAATCACCACAAGTATTATAGATATGAGTTAATCCTCCTATATTATCTGTAATTTCAATGGTAGCAACATTTGAAAGGCAAGTAAGGGGACCACAACAAGTACTACTGGAATATAATGTTGCGCCTGTTCCATCTCTTACGGTGACTGTGATATTACAAGCTGTAGTATTCACCCAGGTGAACTCCCAATTAGTAGCATTAGATTCGAGATTGGTTAGGAAAAAAATGCAAAATAGTACTGCGAATTTTAAAAAATGTTTCATGAAAATTTTGAGTTTTAATGTTTTGTTTGTTTTGTTTTTGGGTCAGGTAGTTTTATTCCCGCCATAACCTTAACAGGAAATTTTAAAATAGCTGGTTAAACTAAGTTGGAGCAGTTTGTATCATAAATAGCTTTAATTAATTTAGTGGTGCCTACTCTAACCTGTTTTCGGCTTCGCAGGAGATACACATCTGGTGCATTTCAAAATCAAAAATATGAACTTAAGTACTCATATCCTAAATTAATTTTAATAAAAAAATATTGTTTAAACAATAGTATCCGCTTTTACAACATAATTCAAGAATTTGAACTCAACAAGATTTGACAAGTGGCTCGCCCATGCGATTAAAAACATGCAACAATCCTCATGACACACTGAATATAAAAAAAATTAGATTATAAAGAATTTTAAAACCGACAAACACACGTTCATCCTAAAACCTAAACAAATCAAAACTGCAATTCAACTCTATAAATGAGTGAGGATTGAACAATTTAGTGGCTTTGCTGACATCTATCAATCCTTGATAATAATTTAATTTGAAACCAAATTGATTGATTTTATATGTCACTCCTGCATTTATCAAGAAATCCAATTTTTGAAAATAATTGTTTCGAATGGATTCCGGCAGCTCTTCTTGTTTTTTATAGATCAACTCTCCCTTTCTGTTGTCCACCAAGTAATTGAATTTCTTACCACTGAATGCCAGTCTTTGACCAATGTTTAGCCCTATTTTTCTACCAGGAAAACCATAGGAATAGTCAAAACCGATTGTTTTAAAATTACCACTGAATACCTTTACAATGTCATTGGATGAGTTTGTTCCTTTGTCGAGATATTCTATTTTACAAGGCATCCTCATGAACCCAATATTGAATGATAGCATTGAATTATTATTGATGGTGTAGTCCAAAGCTAAACCTGCTGAAAAATTTGAAGTCAAATTGTAAATTATAGATTTACCCGGAATAGAATAGGGTTTCAATTGATTAAACAATAAACCAATATTTGGTCGAATGACAAACTTTTTCACATAAGCATTGCTGTCTTTGTCATCAGATTTTTCGTTTTTCTTGGCTACGGTTTCATCCACTTTCTTATCTTTTAACACATCAATTCCTGAGTCTGGTTGTGACATTGAATCTTCCATGGATTCTTCAATCTTATGCTTCAATTCCTTGTCATTTTCGACAGAATTGACATTAGGGTCATTCAAGACCAAATCTTCTTTAAAATTTGAGGATTCCGTACCTTTTTTATTCGAACCTGGCACCTTATTTAACCGATCAAATTGGGATACTTTAGAAGGCGCATTCCTTTTGTAAGCTTTTTCAAACAATTCCTGTTTGCTGGTTTCAGTTTTAATACCATCAGTGATCTTTAGAGAGTGAATAGTTGCATTTGATGCATCTGCAATTGATTCATTTTTCTTTTGATTTGGCAGTGGATCATTAACTGTATTTTCTTTTATTGATGAATCGGCTTCAATCGCAGTTTGAGAAGATGTTTTTAAACCTGAATCAGTTGTCAATGAAGATGGCTGGTCTGTATTGAAAAACAACCATACAAAAGCAAACATTGCTAAAAGGAACAAAGAAACTCCAATCAATTTTTTTCTTATGTTTCTCCATTTCAACCTGCCTTCAACTTGATTCCAAACCCCATCCGGATCAGGAATCCGGTTGCGGTTTTCCATCTCTTGCCTTAACAAATCCAATTTATTTTGTGATCTCATTTTCTTTGTTTGCTATATAATTGTTGTTGTTGAAATTTGTTTTGATTCGATTTTTTGCCATGTTCAAATACCATCTGCTTGTACCTTCAGAAAATCCACACAAGCCAGCAATTTCCTTGTGTTTATATCCATCCAAAAAGTGAAGATTAAAAACAGTTCTTTCAAGTTCCGGCAAATTATCTATCAACAGCATCAATTCTTTGGCTTCAATTTTATCTATTACATCTTCGTTTTCAGCTTTCCAATTTGAAACATTTTCATCAATACTCTCCCCAATTTTTGAAGGAATCCTTTTGTTGATTTTGATCTTTTTCAAAGATTCTCTTATAAAAATAGTGGTCATCCAGGTTTTAAATTGACTGTCACCTTTGAATGTTTTTATGTTTGAAAAAACCGAGTAAAACCCATCGTTCAGCACCTCCTTTGCGTCTTCCTGATCAGGGCAATAACGCATTACGATTTTGGCCATACGCTCATAATAATGGTAAAACAATTTACGCTGGCTTTCAGCAATATTGTTTTTACAATCATTAATTATTTTTTCAATATCCAATGACAATTATTTTAAGATACATTGCCCTAAATGTGAAGGTGTAGTATACTTTTTGGTTTCACCATTATCCACGTTGTAAGTGATAAAATAAGGTAATGTCTGATGATCAAAAGGCAGACCAATGTACAACTTACTTTCAGGACAGAAGCGGTTTTGAAACCATAATAACTCATATTGATTATCTACCATAACAACAGTTGATACTGTGCGGTTATTCAAATTGATTTTAACCAATTTATACTCTGAAGGACTTATATGAACAAAGGCATACATGATGTTTTCATCATCTGAATCCAGCACCAATGAACGATAAGAACCCAATGCAGGCAAGGTAATTGTATCCCACTTCTCCAAATTTCTATCAAAACATCTTAACCATTTGTCATTGTCAATGTAACAGAATCTATCATCGTCAATCAAATGCGAGAAATAGAGAGAACCGCTTCCATAATCTGTAGGTAGCTTTACTTCGGTTTGTGTTTGGGAGATGTTGATCAAGCCACCATTGGTCAAATCAACCTGATAAATGTTCTCACCCATACTGAAATACAGCTTTGCATCTTTCTCATTGTATTGTAAATGAATCATATTATCTTGAACTAAGCCCAAATCAATACTGCTTTGATACTTTCCTGTAACTGTCTCTACAATACCTATTTTCAACACATTGGTGCTTCCATTTCTATATAAAAAATAAAACTTTTTATTGGCTACACTTAACGCAGAAGTATGCTTATCCATATTGGAGCTTAAAATGAATGGACCCGATACCATATCTGTTTGTGTGAATGAGCCATCTGAATTTGTAAATCCTATTATTACGTTTGCATTGTTGGTATGCGCACCAATAAACATTGGAACAATTACCGTTGTATCAGTTGAATCGTCCGGACCAGGTTCAATTTTCTCATATTTTGAACATGAAGTGAACGTACTCAAACTGTAGAGTATAAAGACTAAGGTAAATAATGTGCTTTTCATATCCAATTAGAGTTCAATTGCATGAAAATCGTTGGAAAAATATATGAATTTTATTTCAATGCTTTAATATACAGGCATTTAAAATTAAATCAGAGAAGCGCTCTTCTTTGCTTAGTTGTATTTAAGCTGCATCACTGCCTCCAAATAAACGTTGAAACAAATTCTGCTTCCGAAGTTCGCCATCAATGTACTTTTCTCTGTAATCCAAATCCCCATTGGGTTTGTAATACTTCCAAGTACCGTCTTTTTTACCCATACGGTATCTTCCTTTCAATTTCACAACCCTGTTCTCATAATACTCGATGTAGATGCCATCCATCACTTTACCTTCCATTTCCATACTCACTTTAGGATTGCCATTTTCATAATAAGTGGTATTCATGTTGTCCTGAAAATTCCTGATAAGGAACAAATCCATAGCTGTTAAAGTATCTTGTTCGCTATCGCTGGTATCTACAACCGGAACCGGCGCTTGCCAAGGTTCATACTTGGTACCAATAACGGTGCGCATCCTGTCGCCATCTCCTGACAAGCTCAATCCAACATGATTGAAACATCTGATGTATTGCTGATTTTTTTGAGAACTTGCCCAACTTTCAGAATTCAACAAACCCTTGAAATTGGCAAAATGGTGATTGGGACTCATATAAGCCAACACACTGGTTTCATCTGCAAATTTCGATCTGAAATTGCGGTAATCATCTCGATTGGAAAGTGTCTTCTGTGCCACAAAATCATCTATGGTCAACAACAAGGTTTTGGGATCATCGCTGAACACAACATAATCGCCCAAAACTGTGTAATATGGTTTTTCAATCTTAGAAAACAATTTGCCCAAAACCGATTTAAACAAGCCTTTTACTTCCAAATATTTGATCTCATAACCATTGTAAACAGTATTGGTAAAACGAATAGGCGTGCGCTTGCGTATTTGTCTTTCAATTATACCCAGATTCTCTTTAGCCAAACTGATGTCTGCTGCCTTAATTGCCATAATGTTCTTGACCTTATTGCCGATCAAGACATCTGTTTCATATTGTGCAATGGCTACTTCAGTGCCAATCCAGTCAAATAAGTTCTTCTGAATGTTGATGTTCAAGAGTCTTTCGAGCTTCTTGATACTGGCCTGTTGCGCTTTGTATGAAGCCTCATCTTTCTCCAATATCTTAGTCAAATTACCATAAAATGTATTGAAATCACTGAAGCCCATACTCAAAAAGAATGACGCCCTCTCAGACATTACCTTTTCGGCATCCGTCGTCGATTTCCCTGAAACAGAGAGTGCCTGTAAGTATGAACTCAAACTGTCATTGACAATTGAATAACCATCAGCAAATATCGAATTTTCTTCAACATTGCAGTCCAATCCGGTGTAATACAAACTGCTGAACAAGTCCTTTATATCTGCTACATCATCCATGTAAACGCCAAGGTATTGATGAAACGTTGCATAGTTGATGAACACTCTGCACATACCATCTTTTGATGTCAACTGATTGGCCTCTGTGAATCGGGGATCTATGCCAATTTGTGTAGGTGGCGCCAACGATGATTCTATAACTTTATCCATTAAGCCTTTGTTGTATGAGCAAACAAGGTAATTGCTTACAAAACTGATGGACAAAACTTCGCGGGTTTTAGGATCTGTAAATTCATTGACCTCTACCCCATTGCTGGTTCTTACAGTGTGTGTGTAGTCGAATTGTTTTACCAAACTTGTCAAAGACGATTTGATTAAACCAGATTTTGATGCCTCTTGCATGTCCGCATAGTATACGAAATCATAATCTTTTGCTTTGGTCATGTGTACAGAGATCAACAAATGTCTTTGACCCAGCATCGAAAATATTTGCTGATTGGATTTAATGACCTCATCCATCAAATCCGCATTTTTAGTAATTTCGGCAAAGGCTGGGAATGTCCTCAAACCTTGCCACAACTCCGATGTACTGAATTTTTGCCATTGATTCACCGGATCTTCCGTTTCTATCAACATCACAGCATCATTCGGAATCAGATAAAAACCGTCTGAAAATTTATTTGGACTGTATTTTAACCAAAGTAAATATCCACCGACTATAGCAGTGATACACAACAATACGATTACGATCTTCTTAGTCATCTTATTTCTCCTTTAATGTTTTCAATTGTTCCCATACAAATCCAAAAAGTTCACCCACATAATCATGAGAAAACTCGAATTTTACTTCACCTGCTTTATACAACTCAGGAATGGTTCGTGTATAACCCAATTTAAGCATGTTTTTATACCCATTAAGACCCTTTTGCTTATCTTTAAGCACATTCCTCCAAATGGCGATCGCACCAAGCTGAGCGAAGCCGTATTCAATGTAATAAAAAGGCACCTCATACAAATGCAATTGCTTTTGCCAAGAATTGGCCAAATAATGCTCATATCCTGACATATCTGTAACACCTGTATCAAATCTTTTGCATATCTTGATCCATTCTGCCGTGCGCTCTTCTATACTGTGATTGGGGTTGGTGTATATCCAATGCTGAAAAGCATCAATTGTTGCTATCCAAGGCAAGGTTCCAATTACACCCTCCAATTGTTCGATCTTAGCCCTTTTCAATTCTTCAGGATCGCTTAAGAAATGATGCCAACCTTCCATACTGATCAATTCCATAGACATGCTGGCCACTTCAGCTACTTCCATTGGTGCATTTTTAAATGCATTGAGTTTTAAATCTTCACATAAAAAAGAATGCATGGCATGCCCACCTTCGTGTACCATTGTTTCTACATCCCTCAAACTTCCGGCAGCATTCATAAAAATAAACGGAATTCCGCTTTCTGCCAATGGATAATTGTAACCACCCGGTGCTTTACCCAATCTGCTGTCTAAGTCTAAAAAGCCTTTTGCTTTCATGACCTTCAAATTTTCAGCAAACTGTGGTTCTACGGTATTGAAACATTGTATGGTTTTTTCAAGTAATTCTGCACCATTGTTAAATGGTTTCAATGGTTCGCGATTGAGTGGATCAACACCCAAATCATAAGGTTTTAAAACCTCATAGCCTAAACTGTTTTTTCTTTCAATCTCTAATTCTTTACACAAAGGCACCACCACTTTTTCTATGGCATCATGAAAATCAAAACAATCCTGAATGGAGTAATCAAATCTTCCCAAGGCGTTGTGCATATAGTCTCTAAAATTTTGGAAACCCGCATTCAAAGCCACTTTGTGTCTCAATTCGATCAATTGATTGAACAATTCATCGAGCTCTGCTTTGCTTTCCAATCTTCGGTTGTTAATGGTTACATAGGCCGATTTTCTTTTGTCCCTATCTGTTAATTTCAACTTGTTGGATGCTTGTTGCATGGTGAGTTTTTCGCCTTCCATTTCAACAGACATCGCACCGGTGATGTTGCCGTATTTTTGCGACAATGTTTGCAATTCAGCTTGCAATGGAATATTCTCTTCTCTGAACAATTCAATGGCATTTCGGATGGATCTGAAATAGATATAATATGCCGAATCAGACTCTAATGCTTCAACAAATTTTGAGTCATTTATTTTCTTATTGATCTTGTCTTCATAAGGTGCAATATTGGGTTGAATATTGGTAACAAAATCGACATAAGATTCCTCCAGAGCTTTGTTTTCAGTATCGCAGGTCATTTTGATGTAACGCCAGGCTAAATCTTCACTCACCATACTTTCAAGTTCACTCAGATCACTTAAAAATTGTTCAAATTGAGAAGCATCCTGAATGTCTCTGTCCAACACATTTTCAAAATATGGTTTCAGCGAATCCCAAGTGCTGATGCGGTAATCGTTTGCAACGAAATGTCTATTGATCCTCATTTAAATTAGAATTTTAATGGTGAATGTCCCAATTTTAGGAGCACTTCAAACTTATTGAGAATTGCGAGAATTTACAATTCAAAACTTTGCACATTGTTTAAGTGCCATACTAAAAAAATAGAATTACTTCAAATACATTATGCCGGCATGGCCAATTTTCTGATGGACCTGTAGGTGCCAATTGCATTGATTACTAGAAACAAAACAATGGTAAACAATGAAACCGCAAATACTAAAAAGTGAACTGATCCGGGCAATTCAAGCCCTTTTTCATTAAGATAATCTGTAAGCGTGCTTCTGATCAACATCAAACCTATACCCGCAAACACAAAAACCAATAACATCACCACAGTATAAAATGAGAGGTACTTCACAAATACTGTTTTGACCTTATAACCCAATTGAAGTAAGGTTCTTATCTCATAGGTTGATTTGTTTATCAATAACTGAGAATACTGTATGAATCCAAGTATAGCCATCAAAACAACTACCGATCCTATTCCCAGAACCAATCCAAGTATAACATTCAAAACCAGACTCATTTTACCACTTTTCAACAGTTCCATATTGGTTTCATAACCATTGTCTTCTATCAGTTTCATCAGCTTTTCATTGGATGGATCTTTACTCATCAATACCACTCTGGATGAACCTTCCTTCTTGGTTTCAGCGTATTTTCCATTGGCGTAATCTATAAATGATTCAGGCACTAGAATTGAATTGATACGATCAGTAAATGCAACGATTTCTGCTTCAAACTCTTCATTACCACCATTGCCTGACACTTGTATTTTCAAACCCGAAACCTTCGCAGCATTTTTAGATATTTGAGGCAGGTTTTGTACCGGTGCAAATCCTGAATTGTAGAGATTTAAATATTCAGAAGGTAAAATCATGGGGACAGATCTACCATTTTGCCAATT
The DNA here is from genome assembly GCA_036405075.1 of Bacteroidia bacterium. Classification (GTDB taxonomy): domain Bacteria; phylum Bacteroidota; class Bacteroidia; order NS11-12g; family UBA955; genus JABMMZ01. The sequence continues at coordinate 9,231 of DASWYG010000284.1, forward strand.
CCATTTACCCGGCTCAACTTCCAAAAAATCTTCAGGAACAGCCTCAAAAAACATATCCGAATACATCATATTTCCTCCTAATGCAAAACCTGCCTTGGCTTTAAATGCATTGGATTTGAATGCTGCAATTTTTTCTATACCCGGAATGGTTCTAATGACTTCCAATTCCTCTGAAGAAAACACACTCGGTGTGTTTGAAAGTGTATTGAGTATTGTGACAGGTTTGCTTAAGACTAAAAAATGTGAACCAATGGTTTCTTTTTTCTTATCAATTGCTTCTTTGATGTCCATGTACAACTGTATCGACAACATCATCAAAAGAAGGCCAAATACACTACCAAATAACACTATTCCCAACTGAGAATAACTCTGTTTTGATAAAACAAGTTTCTTGATCATACTGAGACAGTGTGTTGAAAGGTCATGTTCAAATTTTTACCCAAATTGGTCAGAATCAATCCTGCTTCATATTTCTTGCAATAACGCGCAATGATTTGCTCCATTATGGCCACATTCGCATCATCCAAATGACTGTATGGCTCATCAAGCAACAACCAATTAAATGGTTGTACCAAACAGCGAATAAAAGCTATTCTTTGTTGCTGTCCCATAGACATAAGCTTAACTTTTTTGTTGAGCAGAAAAGCAACGCCTAATTCTTCAGCCAAAGTTTCTATTTCACTCAAATTAAATTGACTGTTCAAATCCGCTTTCAATTTAATGTTTTCAATAGCTGTGAGTTCATCAAATAACCTCAGATCCTGGAACATCATCGACAGATTCAGGCTGCGGTGATCCGCCCATTGATCACTTGAAAATCCGGAAACATCAATGCCATCGAACTGCACAACTCCTGAATAGTCTTTTCTCAGTCCATAAATGTATGAAACAAGAGTAGACTTTCCTTTTCCCGAAGGGGCATTGACCAAATAGGTTGATCCTTTTTCAAAAAGATAATCTGCGCCCCAAAATGTTGCTTCTGTGAGTGAATCCTTCAATGGATCGGGAATTACTTTTTTAAAAGCAATGTCCATTAATCAATTGGTAATTTTTCGAGTTGTTTGGCGATTCTAAACAATGAATTGCCCTGACCTTTTTTGAGGTACAATGTCATTTCAGAGTTATTGCTGTTATCAGAATGCCCTTTGATGTCTGCAAATATTTCACAATAAGCCTTCATCGAATCAAATATCTTTCTTCCTTCTATACCGGCTTCTTCACGATTGAAAATGTTGCTCAGTTTATTGACATCTGTACTGATAAAAAATGCAGAAGGGTATTTACCCATTTCATCTTTCATCACTAATTTTCCACTTGGATTTAAACTTCCGGATTTCAACACCTTTCCGGCATTGTCATAACTGGTACTCAAAAAGAAACACTTCTCTCCATTTACAATATAACCTTCAATAAATGGCGTCTTAATCACTTTCACTCCTGCGCTATCTGGCAACATCCATCTCGACATCATTTTTTCAATGCTCGCCTTATTTTTACTTCCAAATACAATGTTCACTATTGGCATAGGTCTGGTCACTTCTCTTCTTTCATAAACGACATCAGCAAGATCCATATCATATCTTGGCACTTCTGATACCAACTTCACCATGTCTATGCTTTCCAAACAGATTCCTACCTCACCTGTCAGCATATTTTTGATTTCAGACTCAGTCAATCCTGTCGCTTTAGTCAAATTTTCCATCAGTTTAATTTCACCTTCAGTTGCTGCAATCATTCTCTCAATTAGTCCTATCAATTTAAGAACATTTACATTTAAGGTCATGTGTAAAATAGAGTTTCCATTATTGAGGTTACCAATGACCAAATCGCTTACACCTTTTTCATTCATCACTTTAAATTTATCCAAGGCTTCATTGTTGCCATACACTTGGGTATTGGCCACTACTTTATCATCCTCAAAATTAAGTCCGATACTTAAAGTCACTCCTTCATATTCCTTCATCAACTTTTTAGTTCCTTTGTCAACATGTTTCATATCACCTATATTGGCATAATTAATAAACATTGAGACATCATCTCCATTGTCATTAAATTTTCCAAAACCATTGCTGGCAGTGATACTGTTTTCCTTTTTTTGTGTCATGAAATCGGAAGCATAATTCAAAACATCTTCATCATCGTCTTCATCAAAAAAGGAACTTTGCTTAGTAAACACCATTAAACCATTTTCATTCCAAGACAATATGGTTGACTCACTGGCTTTAATGAAAAAGAATTCCTTGGTCTTTTTGAGTTCTAATTCAACTTTAGGCATTTTTAAGATCATTCGATTGAAATTATCAATGTCTCTAATATCAAAAACATACCCAAAACTACTGCCATCTTTTGACTCAATAAACATATATGCAGGGCTGTTGAAATTGATACCACTTGATACCGGATCTTCCATTACTTTATTGAATACCCAGTTCAAAACATCGTCTTTGTCACCGTTTTTCAATTTCATTAATTTCTTGTAAGCTACTGTTTTTTTAAACTCGCCATCATTGCTCAGTTTTTTATTCAATGACTTAAGGTCCATTTTCAAAACACCAACACTGCTTTTGGGAATCAACTGCAAGTGCTTATCACTGCTTCTCAAGAAATAATAGGCAGTTAGAGAACCACCTCCGATGAGGACAACACCGAGTATTATCCAAATTAGTTTTTTATTCATAATGTTTAATTAAGCAAATATATCAATTTGCCCAATTACTCAAAATTAATTTTACATTTATTCATACTTATCCCATTAAGATGAATCAACAGAAATAAAAAATAATACAAGTTATGAGCAGGTATAATTATGCTAATCAATACACTCCATCAGCAACATATTACCTGAAGCATAAGAAATACTAACAATTCCAGTCTCTTTTACTTTGTTGCTACTGCCTGTATTAAAGGGAAATTCTAGTGTTCCTCCACTTAGATTCCAGATCAAATTTTCAGTGAAAACGCTTTCAACTTTATTCAATGGAATCAAAGACAAATTACTGCCTTTTTCATAATACTTTTTGAATCCTGATGCTATAGGATAGATTCTGGAATGATCGTCTAACATCACTTGATTGATCCGATCGTGATAGCGAGCCAATGTTGCAATATTGTTCATGTAATGGTCACTTCGCTTGCCAGTGGCCCATAAAATATTTACCGCCTCAAATCCTTTTTCAATCAAATACTCAATACCTTTTTCCAAATCCGTTTTTTCCTGATCCGGTGCATGTACGATTTTAATATCGGGTTGAACCAAATTTTGCAATTCCTGCATGCTGTGGTGATCAAAATCGCCCAATAAGACATCATACTTGATTTCAAGAGACATTACCCTTTCCAGTGCACCATCCAAAACCAAAACAAATGGCGACCATTCGAGCAATTGCCCCATTAATTCATTGCTGCAAGCGGCTCCATTTGCAATGATCAAAGCCGGCTCCTGACCCTCTCTTACAATATGATGCGAAGACATATCAATGTGTAACCGTAAATTTCACAGTTCCCGAAACATTCCCCTCTCTATACACCAATACATAAGCGCCATTGCTGAATTCAGAAGTATTCAATTCTAAATTCAAACCATTTATTTGACCATTTACAAGTTCCTTGCCCTGACTGTCTATAACAGAATAAGTACCTTTAAATTCTTTGGCAAATTCAATTGTCAATTTATCGTTTGCAGGTACCGGATAGGCCGATTTCATTGCATCATTTCCAATTTGATCTATTGAACTGAAAGCACTGTTATTGATCTGACCTTTGAAAACACCTCTGCCATGTGTAAAGAAATAAATGTCTTTATTGTTTTTGAAAACCTGAATACAACTTACAACTGTTGAAGGTATTCTGGTGTCTTTTAACCAAGTGGTACCACTGTCTTCTGAAACATACAAACCGTAATCCGTTCCTGCAAAAATGACCCTTTCCGGATCTAAAGGATCACATTCGACCCAATTGACAGGCAAGCCCATAGGCAAACCTCTGCCAATGTTCTTGAACACAGGCGTACCAAACACATTACTGATTTTCCATAATCTTCCTGAGTCGGAAATATTACTGTAGGCAACATAAATACGATCTCTGTAGCCTGGTATGACCTTTACGCAATTAACAAAAGATCCTCTCATGTAATTGGGAGATAGTCCTCTTAAATTGACCACAGAAACAGTTGTCTTTAAAACTGAATCAATAGCGATTAAAGAAGAGCTGCCGCCAGAATACACTGCCGGATTATCGCCTTCAGAAAATGAAGCCGCAAACAAATTACCAGTAGTGATATTGCCTATTTTTTTGAATGAATTGCCTTCGTTGCTACTGAAATATAAATTGGTGTATGAAGGATACAACACGTACTCTCCTTTTGATTGACTTACTGCATAAGGATGAATGAACCATCTTGAATCAGATCCCGGAATATTACCTGAAATGAAATTGCCATTTCTGATGACCACTCCGTTTTGGTATGAATAGTAACGGGAATTGCTCTTACTTGCATGATAAAAACAATATCCTCCATCTGCACCATAAATGGTTGTAAATGCGGGATTAAATGAGCGGCTTTCCTTGGTACCATTGTCCTGACAGCCTATCAACAAATTTTGGTTGTGTGGTGAAACTGCACCATTGTAGATTTGTGTTATATTCAAACGGTTGTTCAGATTGGTGAAATTGGTGAATGAACCGTTCCAATCATAAATACACAAACCACCATCACTGCCTACATAAAGATTATTACCTGAGGTAACTGCAATGTGATGATCTGAATGTTGATCTTCAGCAGCATCCCAGCTGTTGCCACCATCTTTACTATAACCTGATGTCACAGATGCAATAAAGATTGAGTTAGAATCATTGTTTTTTACATTCATGGTCAGGCAATACCAGGTGAAACCAAAATTAACCACTGGGTCAGGATTAGACTTGCCGACGAAAGTCTTACCACCATCACTCGATTTATAGAACTTCTGTAATACCCCGTTATAAGAACTGTCCGGTCTTGAAATAGCAGCATAAACCACATTCGGAAAATCTTTGCAATATGCCAATTCACCTCTGGCGGTTTGATTGGATGAAATACTGCTAACCTTTGTAAATGTTGCATTTTCCCCATTATCTGATCTGAAAACACCGGTACCTTTCAATGTAAACATGACCGAACCATTTGGAAACACTTCCAGATCATTCATCTGCACTGCGGTATTGTATACCCTGTAAAAGGAATCGCCTCCATTAACACTTTTCCACAAACCCGATGAATTGGTTGCAACGTAAAGTGTATTGGTGTCTTTAGGAGAACATTTCACTGACCAGTTCATTTGAAAAAAACTGTTGTTTGTCGCTTTTAATTGAGTAAATGAATTGCCTCCATCAGTTGATTTAAAAACACCCTTACCGGTCAAATCTGCACTATTCCCTGCAAATTCACCCGTACAATAATAAATGACCTGAGGGTTGAATGGATTTTGATCCATATAAGTAACACTTGGAGATAAGGCTTGATCGTTGATCGCTCTCCAGGAAGCACCATTGTCATTTGATACAAAAACACCACCGGAAGCACCTCCAAGAATCAAATGATTTGGATTTGAATAATCCACTACCAATGCCCTCAATCTGCCGGCCACATTATCGGGGCCATATTCATAAACATTTAATAAAGCATTTGAATTACTGCGTTTTCTTGATTGAATATCCCAATTGTATTGCGACAAATCCGGCATCACTTTAGTGCCTCCGGTTTTAATGTATAACCACTGATCAAAATAACCGGGATACGCCTCGTTTTTCGTTTTTTTAATGGTTTTTTTAGAAAACAAACCTAGTCCAGAACAAGCTGTAAACAATACGGGAATTGCCAATAAATAGACAATTCTTTTAACAAACATCATACTGCAAATATATCCGAAAAAGTTCAAAAAGCCTTGGATTCACCTAAATCTGCACATGCAATTATAAATTCCTTACTCAAAAGGCTTTACATTCCTACAACTCGTCTCAAAACCAACAATCTATAATATTTATTTTACTTATAGATTTCATTTATATTACAATTCCATCGCATCAGTTAAAATTCGCTAATTTTGCAACAATATGAACAACAATCTTGAAATTGCGACATTTGCAGGAGGCTGCTTTTGGTGTACCGAAACAGTGATGAACCGACTGACAGGTGTAGAAAAAGTCATTAGTGGCTATACCGACGGCAAGATCAAAAACCCAACATACCGTGAAGTTTGCAGTGGATTGACTGGACATACTGAAGCTGTTGAAGTGCATTTTGATCCAAAACAGATTGATTTCGAAACTTTATTAAAAGTATTTTTCACCGTTCACGACCCCACCACACTCAACCGTCAGGGAGCCGATGTTGGCACTCAATACCGTTCCGGTGTTTATTACCATAGTGAACATCAAAAACAGGCCACAGAAGCTTATATAGCCGAATTAGAAAGGGAAAACATATACGATCACATTGTAACTGAAGTAAAACCAGCTTCTGTGTTTTACCCTGCCGAAGATTATCATCAGGATTATTACAACCAAAACCGTGAACAAAACAGTTATTGTACGGCTGTTATAGACCCCAAGATCAATAAGATCAGAAAATCATTTGCCCATCTGCTTAAACAAGCATAAAAGAAAAGGCCCCGAATATTCGGGGCCTTTCTTATAGAGAAATATTTACCTTTTAAGGTATGGATTAGTGTACAACTGAAACTTTAACCACTGATTTAACACCACCGGTCTCTACAACTACTGTGTATAGTCCGCTGCTTAGATCACCCATATACAATTGACCTTTTTCAGATATTTCTGATGTCATTACCAATTGTCCCAAATGGTTAAATACCGAAACTGTTGCATTGCCATCCAATTCAAGATTCAGCAATTTATCAGCAGGGTTAGGATATACTTTTAAATTGTTTTCATTCAATGCATCTAAGCCGGTTTGAGTGATAGAGACTTTTTTGGTCGTACTGCATTCGCATTCGCCATCGGTAGCGTTCAAAGTCACATCAAAAGTACCCAATGTCAAGTATTTGTAATTTGGTGTAACATCCATTGAAGTACCACCATCTCCAAACATCCATTCATAAGTATCGTAAGAATTATTTGCAGGGGTGAATTTGTATGTATTGAAACCAATGTTGTTGTTTGGTGCTACAGAAAACTCACAAGTTGGAGTACCGGTAACTGTTACTTGTTTTACCAATGTGTCTTCGCAACCACCCGGCACGCCTACTACCAAAGCAACACTAAAAGTAGTGGAACTTGTTACATCATAACGTTTGACTGGGTTAATAGCGTTAGAGACATTGCTGGTATCTCCAAAGAACCATTTGTAATTCATGATACCATCATCAGATGATGAACGGTTCGCAAAAACGGCATTCTCTCCATTGCAAATATCTTCGACCACAAAATCAGCAGTTGCTTGCTTAAGGATTTCAATGTCTTTGGTAATTTCACCCGTACAACCATTGGTCATAACCGATTTTAAGGTAACTGAAGCAGGTCCATAATTGGTCCATTTTCTTTTATAGTTTTTGGTGGTAGCAGTAACGCCATCATTGAAAGACCAGGTATATATAGAACCTATTCCTGAAAATTCTGTACTAAGATTTGTAAATACAGTTTCTTCATGTCTGCACAATCTGTCAGAACGGAAATCAACCGTAGGAGCTGGTTTAACTGTGATACTCTTTATGATCGAATCTGCACATCCAAATTCAGAGACCGATCTCAATTTAACACTGTAATTACCCTGAGTTGAATACATGTGCAATGGATCTGTTGCGGTATTCACACTACCGTCTCCAAATTCCCAGAATGCACCCAATACACCATTACTGATGTTAGAAGTGTTTTTAAACTCTGCTTCAGCATTACTGCAAACATTAGGTGTTAGAATATTGAAACTTGCTACCGGTGTTGGAAACACATTTGCATTTCTTGTATAAACAGCTTTACAACCATTTAAATTAGTAGTCAATGTAACTGTATACAAACCTGAAGCTGCATAATTCCTTGTCGGACTGTTTACATTTGATTGCGGACCATTGTCACCGAAGTTCCAAGTGTGCACCAAACCGGTTCCTGTTGTTTGATTGGTAAACACAATGGCTTTACCAAAACAAGCGTTTTGAACTTTAAAATTTGGATTAGGAACCGTTCCTATTGTAATATTGATTGTGGTGTCTTTTCTAATACCATAAGGATTGGAAATAGCAGTCAACTTAATGCTATAAACACCAGGTGTGCTAAATGATTTAACCGGTTGAGCAAAATCCGAAGTATCGTTCGGACCAAACTCCCATCTGTATTCCAAATTACCTGAGTGTATTGTAGACAAGTTATTGAAGATGATGTCTTCAAATTGACAATTGATATTAGGAAAATCGAAGTTGGCCTTAGGTGTTGGAGCTATATGTATGTAACGAACCAATACTGTATCACAGAAATATGGACCATTGTCACTGATTCTTACCTTAATTCTCAAAGTACTGTCAAGCATATAAGATTTAGTATTCAATACTACTCTACCATTGTTGCCTGCACTTGGATCTACAAAACTGTAGTCTGATCCATTTAATGG
>DASWYG010000285.1:0-3681 GCA_036405075.1 Bacteroidia bacterium
GATTTTGAACCTTCAATCCTTTTGTTTTTAGTTCATGAATCAGGCACGCTTCATATGCACTCTCTAAAAGACCCGGACCTAATTGTTTGTGCACTTCTAAAGCACAACCTACAATTATAGCAGAAATGTCATTTTCTTTCATTTTTGAATATTTTAACCGCAAAGACGCTAAGGACGCAATGGATTTTTTTCAAAGTTATTATTCAGTTTTGAATTGTGAATGACCATTCAAAAGCAATATCTATCAGTTCAAAAGAAAATGTGCGATTTTTCTTAAATGAGCTTTTAAAACAGCTCAACAATTCCGGAATATTCAATATAAGTTGCAATGAAATAAAGGAATTTTAATGACTTGTCTAATTAGTGCAGGACAAGATCTGCAATTAATTTTATTTGTAGAGATGATTAAATGGAGGTAGAATTAAAATTGATTTTTTTATAACTATTCATGTACTTTTAACGCATGTAATTGATATAGATGAACTGACGAATTCTTTAGTTTTTGAAATTATAAACCACAAAGATGCAAAGGAGGAAATGATTGGCTTAGTTGTCATAGAATATTTGCGCTCTCTGCGCCATTGCGGTGAAATTTCTCCATAAAGAATCAATATGTACTATAAATTGATTCACTCCCCAAAACAAAATCGGCAGATACAATATGATGTATTCTGCCGATCTGAGACCCCAATTTATAGATTGATTATTGGTCAATCATATTTTAAATCTATTGCGTTTTTACAAAGACAGATGTCATTTCGCCGCATCTAAAATAATAAACACCATTCGCCCATTCGGAGACGTTTATTTCACATTGTCCATTTACAATGCTTAGTTTGCTTACTATTTCTCCCAATGTGTTGTATACAATCAATTCGCCATCAGTTACATTCATTACTTTAACATTTGAATTACCAGGATTTGGATAAATGTTCATGCTTGCAGCAACTTTATTGGGTTCATTTATATCAGTGGTCAAGTCAGAAACCAAAACCACTGAGGTGTTGGTTCTTACCGGCTTGTTGAGGTCGAAATAGATGTCTACAAAATTATCGATTTGAGTATTGTTCTTCAGATCACCTCTGGTCATGATGCTGTATTTAAAGAAACCCTTACTTTTTTCTTCATCGTTCAATTTTGGTTTCAGCATGATGTTTGGAAATTCAATCACCAGATTGCGTTCATTCAATGAAAGTTTATAGGCATGACTTGCACCGAGAGCTGTGAATGTCTCTGGCAATAGTGCCGGAGGTAAAGTGTTTTTCAAAGTCACATCGTATGCATCATCGTTGCCTTCATTTTGAAATTCTATAAAATATTCGAGCAACTTAGGTGTTCTTGGCAAAATGCGCTTATAATCACAAGATATATGGTTGGGATCATAACTGTAGGTCACCCTCTGACAGAGTCCATCAATGTTATTGCTCGAGTCTGCATCATTGTTGTACAAATAGGCAGATAAACTATGACAGATAAGCGTGTCAGGCTTGGTTTGACCACTGTCAATCCATAAATCAAAACTGTACCTCCTTCTGTCGAAATAACCTAAATTTTTGATTTTTGCTTTCACATGATTGCCTGATTGTACTGTAAATCCGGCAGGCATGTTGAGTAAAGTAAGTCGTGAGTCGAAATAAACATCAATGTCTGCTGAATCAGCTGCATCACCTATGTTGTCAGTTTCAATTGTAATCGTAGAAATGCTGTTCCAACGGGCATTGAAGCCGTTAAAGAATTGTGCTTTTAAATCAAAATACCCGGGTTTTTTTCTTGGCAGATTGTGTACAATGCTCATGGTGTCGATGATGACAGAATCATACGCACAATTTGAAGGCAATGAAGGCGCTTTTAAGCCAAAAGTGTCAGAATCGACATAAATGATGTAATTGCCAAAAGTGTCTGATGTGGCGCCGGCTATATAAGTATCTGAACGAGCCTCTACAAAACGGTTGATGATCTTTTTATCAATGCTGTCGGTAAATACACAATTGGAGTCCAAATCAATGAACAATTTACCTTCTATTCTTCTTCCTTCACCCAGTTCACGAATGAATCCACTATGGTCGAGTACATAAAATCCGCTGGCAGATGACAATCGATTGGCCCAACCACCCCAACCTTCCTGAACAATTGTGCTCCATACTGTTTGACCTTTGCAAAGTATGTTGATGTTACGATTGTTTTTTCCGCTTTCAAACGTGGTGTATAGAACTTTGCCATTGTATACGCCAAGGTCGCCATAGCTGCCAGAAACAATGTATGAGGTTTGAATGGACTGTACAAATGTGCTGTCAAATTCTTTTATCAAAGGTTTGTTGCTCATGTCCAATTGATAAATATGATCATTGTAGGCATCTAGCATATATCCCTGATAGGGAGTAAAAGCACTGCTGACCGTATTTCTTTTGATGGTATTGCCAATGATGTATCCAAAACCGTAAGTTGACTGATTGTTTATTTTACTAATGCCTCCAATTAATGTTCTATTTTTTCCTGAAATAAAACTAAAGCCATATAAACCACCAATCACGGATGTCAAGGGATTAAATTTTTGCAATGACGTATCGTATTGTTGAATCAAACCTATTGCATAATGTTGTTTGTTTACATCGATGGAATCTCGAATCAATGCTCTGTAAAGACCATGACTGCTGGAAGCAAACCTGGTTTCCAATTGGGAGCTGTCCTCTGTACTGCCGGGTAGCGTGTCCCATAAGCCTGAGACTAATTTTATAGCAGTATAGAACTTACCCGCAGGAGCAGTTTTCGTGTTCACTTTTTTCCATCTGCCGGTTAAGTAATATTCGCCATTGATCACATGTAATTTGTGATTATTTCTAGTACCTAAAAATACCGATGGTAATTTTACCCAACCTGTATCAGAAAGGTGAAATACTATGACATTAGAATTGCCACCATTTGAGAATCTTTGAACAGCAGAAACACTGAAATAGGAATTCGGAGACATTTCTGTGATGGATGCTTCTTCCCAAATGTAGCCGGATGGCAATGGCCCAGGTTGATTGCTCATTTTTTTGAAAACTGGGTTACACTGAGATTGAACATTGCCTGTGATTGCCAGACAAATTAGAATAAAACAGATTTTAATGGGATTCATAGTTGATGTGATTTTAAATTGAGTTTACTTTAGTTGTTTGCTTGATTTTGTAAAATTAAGAAATCCATTTGTTCTTTTGAAGAAATAAATGCAAGTTGGCCGTTTGCTATCATCTACAGGTAAATCTCCAAAGATGGTATTCATCAATTCACCCATCGAATTATAGGTGCAATCTTTTTCATCGTTTGGGTTAAAATGTTTTACCATTGAATGTTTCGGATTTGCATAAAAGCTAAGATTTTTGTTGCCGATTTTTGTTGATAAAAGTTGTACACCAAACCAGATAAGACATGCAATTTGGGAATTGTGGATCTATGCAAGTCTTTAATTGTAGATACAAATGGACAATTGTTGTAAGTCGTAAAGCCTTTCAGAAACAAATGCTTGAAAGATAAAGGGAGAGTATGTTTCTTCAATCGTTTAAAAACTGGCATGTATAGACCTTCAATCCATATTGATGAAAAAATTGATTTAAAAAACAACAGTTTTAGTTTATACATTTCAGCCGCTTTAAAGGTTAGACGATTCCAAACTGAAATTCGCTTCAATTTTTTTTTCAAAAA
>DASWYG010000286.1:0-8625 GCA_036405075.1 Bacteroidia bacterium
ATTGTTGTAGATATAATTTCGGCGATACATGCCGTATGGATTGTACCCATAACCATAATAAGAATTGCCGTATCCATAATATCCAGAATACCCATAATTGAAATATGGACTATAGAAATAGGGGGAATATGAATAATATGGATTGTATCCTCCGCCATTCCAACCATAAGAGTAGAATGGATCGTAATAAGGCATATAACATCTGTAATAAGGTGAGAATATGGAATTGAAACCATATCTGGATGGACCTAACATACTAAAGCCATAATTTGAACCATAATTAAAATTCATTGGTATGAGTGGAACCGGTGCAATGGTCACATTGAAACGAGAGGTGCTACCGAAATACCTCAAACGTTTGGCGTATGAATTACTGTAATAACCATCGTTGTTGTTATCGTCCTTTTTTTGAACAGAATTGTTTTGAATGTTCGATTCTTCAGTATTTTGAAATTCTGAAGGTTGTTCGGTACTTTTTATTCTCACATCATTGACGGTAAAATAGAGGTCATCTGTTCTACCAGTGATGTTAGAAGCCTGTTTTTTTGCTGAACAAGAAGAAATTAACAGGATAACGAAGAGGGAATAAATGAAGTGTTTCATATCCTTTTTTTTTGTTAGGCGCAGAAGCATTTTATAAATACTTTTGCACCATCAAATCTACAAAAAACATTCCAAATAAAAAATATGGCATTTGAGAAGATAAAAAGGAGCGAAAACTACAGTGAATGGTACAACAATCTGGTAAAAAACGCAGATTTAGCCGAACACGCCGATGTTAAAGGTTGTATGGTCATTAAACCTTATGGCTACGCCATTTGGGAGAAAATGCAAGCACAGCTTGACAAAATGTTTAAACAAACCGGGCATACCAATGCCTATTTCCCGTTATTGATACCGAAATCCTTCTTTGAAAAAGAAGAAAAAAATGCAGAAGGCTTTGCAAAAGAATGCGCCGTTGTGACACACTACAGATTGAAAGTGGATGAGAACCGCAAAATCATCGTAGATCCTGATGCTAAATTAGAAGAAGAATTGATCATCAGACCAACAAGTGAAGCCATCATTTGGAACACTTACAGAGGTTGGATACAGAGTTATAGAGATCTGCCAATATTGATCAATCAGTGGGCCAATGTGATGCGTTGGGAAATGCGCACAAGATTGTTTTTGCGCACATCAGAATTTTTATGGCAAGAAGGACATACAGCGCATTCAACAGCAGATGAAGCATTGGTGGAAACCAAACAAATGTTGGATGTTTACTCTGAATTTTCTGAAAATTTTATGGCTGTTCCGGTCATAAAAGGTGTAAAAACCGAGAATGAAAGATTTGCAGGAGCTGTTGAAACCTATTGCATTGAAGGATTGATGCAGGATGGAAAAGCACTGCAAATGGGTACCTCGCACTTTTTAGGTCAAAATTTCGCAAAGGCATTTGAAGTAAAATTTCAAACCAAAGAAGGCAAACTCGAATATGTATGGGCAACCAGTTGGGGCGTATCAACCCGTTTGATGGGTGCTTTGGTAATGGCTCACAGCGATGACGAAGGTTTGGTATTGCCTCCGAATTTGGCTCCAATTCAAGTGGTCATTGTACCAATCTATCGCACCGATGAAGAATTTGATAAAATTTCTGAAGCTGCCAACAAAATCAAACGTCAATTGGAAGCGCTTGACATCAGTGTTAAATTTGATAATAGAGACACCTATAAACCGGGTTATAAATTCGCCGAATGGGAACTTAAAGGTGTTCCATTGAGAATTGGTATTGGTCCAAGAGATCTTGAAAATGGTACTGTTGAATTGGCCAGAAGAGACACCAAAGAGAAATCTGTGGTAAGCATTGAAGGCATAGATCAAAAAGTAAAATCATTGATGTCTGAGATTCAAACTGCAATTTTAGAAAGAGCAAGAAACTTCAGAGATGCCAATATTCATAAAGTGGAAAATTGGGAACAATTCAAAGATGTGCTCGAAAACAAAGGTGGATTTATTTCAGCTCATTGGGATGGCACAGGTGAAACTGAAGAGAAGATCAAAGAATTGACGAAAGCAACCATCAGATGTATACCACTCGATTCAGAAGAAGAAAGCGGTACTTGTGTTTATTCTGGCAAACCTTCAAACAAAAGGGTGCTATTTGCTAAAGCTTATTGAGCTAAACGCGGCTTGTTTTTAATGGTGCCAGACTGCAAAAAGTCTGAACTCCGTATTAATTTTTTAATTTTATTGTTGACCTTTACAACATCATCGACATATACAAAGAAAAAAGGTGATGAAAGATGAACACATAATCATTAGTCTGAGGGAAGGTAAAATTCAAAAAGCTGTAAAAGGCCTTTATTCGGCTTTTCCCCTTATCAACCAGAATGTATCCAAAAACAGCGGCAGCAAAGAAGATGCTGAAGATTTGTTTCAGGATGCTTTGGTGATTTTATATAAAAAAGTAAAAGATCCTGAATTCAAATTGAGCTCTAGTTTGAGCACATTTCTGTTTGGTATTGCTAAGAACCTCTGGTATCAGGAATTGAAACGCCGCAACAAGGTCTTAGAACCGGAAATATTTGAAGAAGATTTTTCAGAATCCGATTTATACAAACAAGCCGAGGAAGCTTTTAAACTTCTTGGGGACAAATGCAGAGAGATATTGATACTGTTTTACTATGCCGGAAAATCCATGTCCGAAATAGCAAAAATCATGTCGTTTAGCAATGAACGGGTGGCTAAAACTCAGAAGTACAGATGCATTGAAAAAGCCAAGTTAAACTTCAACCAATTAAATCAACCTTCATTATGAGCAGCAGAACAGAAATCATTGAAAAGTATTTGCTGGGTGATTTGAATGAAAGCGAACTCATAGAGTTTGAAGCATTGATGAAATCAGATCCTGAATTAAAATCAGAGGTAGAGTTGCAAAGGGAAATGATGAATGCAGCTTTAAAACTTGGATTGAAAGCAGAGTTTGGTACAGCGATAAAGCAGCTTAAGTTCAAACAAAAATTGATCAAAGGCGCCTGGATTGGACTGGCATTGATGTGTGTGATGGGTACAGGTTATTTTATGTACAATAAATTCAGCACCGAAGATTCAGTAAAAACATCTGTGAAACCTGAAGCATTGCCTGATTCGAGTTATCAAACATTTGAAATAGAGGATAAAGACACCATTTTTGAAACCCAAGGCGGCGTTGTAGTGGCCATAGAGGCGGGTACATTTAAATCGAATAAGTGGCCGGTAAAAATCAAATATTCAGAAGCATTGACCCCACTTGAGATCATGGAAGCAGGATACAGTACTGTTTCCGGGAAAAGCTTATTGGAAACAGGCGGTATGTTTAGCATTGAAGCCATTTCTGAAGGTAAATCCGTAAGTTTCAACAAACCTGTAAGACTTCATGTACCAACTGAAAAAGTGAGTAAGGACATGTTGTTGTTTGAAGGCAAAATGAGTGAAAAGGGCATCATTGATTGGGTCAATCCCAAACCCCTTTCCAATCAATTGCAAACAGTGGATTTGAGTACCCTTGATTTTTATCCTGAACCTTATTTACCCAAACTAAAAAGTTTAAAAATAGAGCATACAAACAAGGCATTTACTGACAGTTTGTATTATACATTTAGCGGTTATCGCAATTATACTCAGGCCCCTGCAGTTGAAACAAAGAAAAGCAAAGAAAGAGATATACTGACATTTTCACGAGACAAGAACTACGATTATGAATTTAAAAATGATGGTACGATTGTGGTGTATGACCGTTATCAGAACTTCACTTACAACTTTAAAAGCTTAGACGAAGCCTATAAATATTCACTGAAGCACAACAAACCACTGATGAACCCCGGGACTTTGGAAATGAGAGTATCAGGAGAATACGATATTGCTGCTCCAGATTTTCCATCGGATAGTTCAAGCATTGAGTATGAAATAGATCCTTCAAGAATAAGGGCCATAAAAGACAAGCGTTTTCAGAAAACGCTCATTGCGACTAAAGCTTTTGAAGAAAGAATAAGGTTCATACACACCACTTGTAATCCTGTTTTGTTGGATGCTTATGTGGATCACCTCGAATGGAAAATGTATGAAATCGACAGCTTGTGCGAAACAATGACTCAAGGAAAAGTAAAACAACAATTCAGACAATTTAAATTGAGGAGAGAGGGAGGAGTACCTATATCCGACAGGTTATCGAGGCGTTTGAAGAGCTACTTTGATGTTAAATGGAATGCTTATGCCGAAGCGTCAAGAAAGGTATGGAACAAAACCAGATTGGAATTGGTTCAAGCACGGGGTAATGTCAATCAAATTCAAGCTCAAATAAATCAAGAAGATAGAATCAGACACAATTCCAATTTGAGAGAAGAATATTGTTTGAATATAGAAAATGCGTGCAAACAGTTGAAAACGGAGAACATTTATTGTGAAGGTAAATTTCCTAGCATGAATTACTATGCGGTTAATGTTGTTGGTCCGGGTACCTATAATTTGGATAAGTATGTTATAGATGCAACAAAAAAAAGGAGCAGTTTGAGGTATGAAACCGAAGACGGAAGAGTAGCAGAGATCACTTATACAGGCATGGAAGTTTCAATCAATGGTTGCGAAAATTATAAAAGTTTAAAAGTGTATCTGATACCTGAAAAACTCAGTTCATTTCAACGGGTTTTAGAGAAATCGTCTGGAGTGTATTATGAGAAATTGAATATGGCCATGAAATATGATCTGGTTGTCATAGCAAAGAAAGGCGATCAATATGTCTCAGCTACAATCAAGTCTGTACCAACCGGCAAAATGAGCATAGATTTAATTCCAATCAATAGAGAGGATTTGAATAATCAATTAAATGAATTTTCAATCTTTGGCAAGCAGTTAGAAAGGGATTTGATCCAATTTGAAAAACTTGAAATCGCACAGAAAAAAATGCAAGAGTTGGAGGCAATTGCCGCTAAAAGAAAAGAGATTGCATGGTCTATTTTTCCATGCATGAACCGTCAAGAAATGAGTGTTGTAACAGCTACAGATTTAAAATTGAAATAAACAGGAAAATAGTTCTTTCAAAAGGTTTTTACTCTCTAAGGTATTATAAATAACAGAATTACAAGTGATTAATTATTATTTATCAACAAGTTAAAATAATATTAATTTTTATTATTACGTTTGGATAAAAAATTCCTTATGAAAACTATGTTCTCTTCTTTCCGATTTCTTAAGGTTTCAATGGCTATCATCATTGCAACTACCTTACAAAAAGCTTCGGCGCAGTTTTACAAACCAACTACAGTAAACACACCAGTGGTCACATTGGGGTATGATCAGATGAATCCTGAAGCCACCAAAGATGGTTCGGGTGGTTACATAGTGGTTTGGACAGATAAGCGCAACAACAATGATTACAATTTATATGCTCAACGATACAATTCATTGGGCAAATCACTTTGGACAAGCGGTGGTATACCGGTTTGTCGATTGAGCAGCAATGAAACCAAACCTGTGATATGTAGTGACGGCAGCGGTGGTGCAATAGTTGCATGGATGGACGATCGCAGTGGCACTGCTGTTTATGCGCAGCGTTTAAATGGTTCAGGCATTCGTCAATGGGATACTTTTGGTGTTGCATTGACCACTACTGTGGCCATGAAAAATTCAATGAGCATTGTTTCCGATAAAAACGGAGGAGCTTATGTCATTTGGTCTGAAAGCAGATCTGATGTTGACATCATCGGTCAAAGAGTAGATGCCGGAGGAACAATTCTATGGGGCACAGATGGTGTTGATATTTGCAATGCTTCAACGGATCAGACCAACCCCAGTATGACGAATTATAAAGACAGTGGCATAGTGGTGGCTTGGGAAGATTTGAGAGCCGGGAAAAAAGCACTGTCTGATATTTATGCCCAAAGGATGGCTTTGGATGGAAAGAACAAATGGACTGCCAATGGTATTTTGATCACGGCTGCTCAAGATGAACAATTGTTGCCCAAATTATGTGAAGATGATTCATCAGGGGTATACATCTGTTGGCAAGATAACCGCTTAGGAACACCCGACATTTACGCCCACCGTGTTAATGGTTTTGGTACCATTAAATGGGGTGTCAACGGACAAGCTGTTTGCAGTGCAACAGGTGCTCAATTGGAGCCGGCAATTGCAAGAGATGGCAATGGTGGATGTGTCATAGCTTGGAAAGATGGCAGAACCCCGGGAACTTCATACATCTATGCACAACAATTAGACGCAACCGGCAGCAACGCTTGGACTGCCAATGGAATAAACGTATGCGGAGCTAACGGAAGCAGAGAAGCACCAAGATTACTGGAAAATTCAAGTGAAAAAGGCGTATTTGTGTCTTGGAGCGATGATAGAAATGGCAACATGGATGTGTTTGTTCAAAAACTGAACAATTCAGGAACAGGATTATGGGTAAAAAATGGAATTGCAGTGAGTACAGCATCTGCAATTCAGAGTTCAGCCCGAATGGTGGATGACGGTTTTGGCGGTATTTTTCTGGTTTGGAATGATACCAGAAACAGTTCAAATGGTATCGATGTGTACACTCAAAATGTGATGAATGAGGGTGGCCTTGGTATAGATGAAGAAATTTCAGTAAAAGGCAATGGCATCATCATCAATGACAATGACAACTCACCCAGTGCATCCGATTATTCAGATATGGGATCTGTAAGAGGTTTAAACAACATCATTAAAACGTTTTACATTCACAATTCGGGTAATGATACCTTAAAGGTGAGTTCCATTTATATGAGTGGCACTGCTGCCAGTTCATTTACACCTCAATCAATGACTTATCCTTTGATAATAAATCCCAGAGCTTCGCAAGCATTTACATTGACCTTTGTTTCCACCAATATGGGTGTTTTCAATGCAGTTTTAAACATTGACAATAGTGATTCAACTGAATCAACTTATAATTTTGCCGTAAAAGCCACAGTATTGGCTGCAAAACTTGAAATCAAAGGCAATAACACATTGATTCAAGATGGCAGTACGACAATTTCTGTTTCAGACAGTACTGATTTTGGAAAAGTAAGACCGGGTAAAATGGTGAGTAGAACTTATGTACTGAGCAGTGCAGGTACAGACACTTTGAGTATATCCAATATAACAATAACAGGAACATCAGCAGCTGATTTCTCATTCAAACAAATTTCATATCCAAGAAAACTTAACAGTGGAGGGAATTTGTACCTCATCATTTCATTTGCTCCAGGCACAACAGGCACTAAGTCGGCAGAACTTAATGTATTCAGCAACGACTTTGCGATACAAAATTATAATTTTAAAATAGAGGGTCAATGTGTATTGCCTGCAATTAAATTGAAAGGAAACAATAAAATTATAGTTGATGGCGATATCACGCCAAGCCTCAACGATAATTCGGATTTTGGAAAAGTGAGGGTCAACAATGCAATCAATAAATCTTTTGTTATTCAAAACGAAGGTACTGATACTTTAAAGATCAGCAACATTGATTTCACAGGATTGAACAGACAAGACTTCAATGCAGTCAATTCAATTTCATTTCCGAATAATCTCTTGCCAGGAGATAGCCTTATTTATGAAGTTGAATTCAAATCCATTTCTTTAGGTGTAAAAAATGCTACGCTCAATGTGTATTCTGATGATGTAAACAGTAATGTATTTAACTTTGATGTCACAGCAAATTCTATAGCTCCTGAACTCATAGTTAAAGGAAAAAACATTGTGATTACAAATGGCGATAATACACCGGAAACTGCTAATGGAACAGCTTTCGGTAATTTGAGGAAGAACATGAGCCGTTCAAATAAAATCAATATTTCAAATACAGGAACAGATGCTCTCACCATCTCCACAATTGCACTGTATGGTGCTAATTCGACTCAATTCAGTATCAGTGGATTGAATGACAATACGGTTGTTCCCTCAGGTCAGTCGGTTGATTTAACCATTGTGTATCAACCAACAGCCAAAGGCGATCACAGTGCGAACATTAAAATTAGCAGTGATGATGTTGATGAGCCTGAATTTGAATTTGCAGTTTCCGGAAAGATGATCGTTAATGAGATCGTAATTGCTGGCAACAATCGTGAAATAAGCAATGGCAAAACAAGTACAGATTCGCTTGAAAATACACATTTTGGAACCATTGAGAATATCAACACTGTAGAAAGAACCTTTAGAATTACGAATATGGGAGATGATACCCTTATGGTGAATGAGCTAAAAACATCGGGAGCCAACATGAATAATTTTGAAATTGAATCGTTAAGTGTTCCATTCAAATTATTACCAGGTGAATACAAAGAGTTTAAAGTAACATTTAAGCCGGTTGACAAAGGTGATTACAAAGCTGTAATGAGTGTTTTAAACAACGATGATGATGAATCCGTATACACATTTGCATTAAGCGGTACAGCTTATGAAAAACAAGTGGGATTAGAGATAACCGGTACAGAAAACATCAGTTTATTTCCAAATCCGGCCAATCAATCTTTTTCAGTTGTATTGCCGGAAAATATAGGAGATGCTGAATTGACGATTTGTTCAATGCAAGGGCAGGATTTGGTAAAGGTACCGGTAATAACCGGCGCTATTTTCAGTGTCAATGTTGAACAATTGGCTGAT
>DASWYG010000287.1:0-5292 GCA_036405075.1 Bacteroidia bacterium
ATTTTCTTTTTGTTGTTCAACATATTCCATAGCCCTGATGTATTTCAATCTTGATTGAATAACATCCAACTGAATCAGATTTTCAGCTTTGCGAATGGTGTTTTCTGTTTTGATTTGCTCAATTTTGGCTTTTTGAATTTTAGCGTCATTAGAGAATCCATTGTAAATTGGAATGTTCATTTGTAGAGCCAAGTATGAGTTGTCGAACCAATTGTTTCGGCTGTAATCTATTTTCTCACCGAAGTTACTTTGTTGGTAAACCATAGCAGCAGCCAAACTTGGGTATTTGCCATATTGGTAGCGTTTTACGTTGAGTTTGTTGAGTACCAGTTGTTGTTGCAATACTTGATAATCTGTTCTTGCATTCAAATCAACTTTAGCACTAGTGTCCAAGCCTGTAACACCATCGTTTAAAGCATCAATATTATCAGTGAGTTTCAATGGTTGATCTTGATTCATGCCAATTTTACTTTTGAGTAATCCGATCATGATCTCATATTGATCTCTCAATTTTTTTCTTGAAATCTCTAAATTGTTCATTTGAAGTTTCAAACGGTCAACATCCAAAGCTTCGGTAAATCCTTCTTTGTTTAAGGCAGAAACTTCTTTAAATGTTTTGTTCAAAGTGTTATATGTGGCATCTATCAGAGAGATATTTTCTTTGGTGATGAGGCACATAAAGTAAGTTTTTGCAACATCTACCTTTACATCAGTTTCTGTCTTGGAAGAAATTTTCCTTGAAAGATCTGTGTATTGTTTAGCAGATTTCAAACCTAAGAAATAAGTGCCGTCAATTAACAACCAACTGAAATTTAATGCAGCCTGAGTGGTGTATTTATTGCCAATTCTAATGGGTTGGGGCACATTGTTGACAGGAAATACAAATACTTGCTTTCTGATCGCATCCTGCCATGCAATCGAACCATTTAAGTGTGGAAGTCCGATCGCGGTTACCTCTTTAACTGTTTGATTGGCAATTGCAAGGTCAGCATAAGCATTTTTTACATCTGCATTGTTGGCCATTGCGAAGTCGAGTGCCTGCACCAAAGTTAGAGTTGCCGTATCCGATTTGCCGGTTTGGGCAAAAATTGTTGAGCCAAAGCAAATGTTTAAGCCGGCCAACAAGATGAATTTTAATGTTCTTCCGGCTTTTTTCCGGTGGATCATTGTGTTTGTTAGGGGATACATAAAGTTGTTAATTACTGTTATAGTTGGGTGTGAAAATTATTTTGATTCTTGTAATCTTTGATGAATGCCAATCCTTTCTCTGTGCATATGGCCCTCATGTGATAGTCGAGCAAGTAGTTGTATTTTTCAGTGAAACTGATGCTGTTCAATGTCGATAGTTCAGAGCTCAAACTGGCTTCAATCAACACCACATAAAAACTCACCACTATGTCTAAATTGAGATCAGGTCGGTATAAGCCCTGTTCGATGCCCAAGCGAATGTTGCTTTTGAGTTGGTTTTGAGTACTCGATTCGCGATGAGCATTGAAAAACTCAAAAGTTTCAGGATGGTATTTTTTAAGATCGAACAATAAACTAGGATTCATTTCTTTTAATTGTCCAATCATCATTTCTGCGATTTTTAATATCTGAAGAATAGCGTTTTCTTCTTCACTGATGACCCTCATACATTGCACGTCCATAGACTGTATTTTGAGCAACATCGTCTTTTTAACCAAATCGTCTTTATCGCTAACATATTGGTAAATGGTTTTTTTGGATATGCTCAATTCTTTCGCCACGTCATCCATGGTGATGCTCTTGATGCCATATCGCATAAACAATTTACCGCTTGAATTGCAGATTTTTTCCAGCATTTCTATTTAAATCGGCCGCGAAATAACGCAAAAAACTTTGGAAACAAAAATAATCTACAAAGTTTCCGACACTCTCCGATAAAGGCAACAATTTGTGCGATTAAAGTGACTAAAATGTAAATAATCAGCAGTTTTAATGTAAATTAATTGAATAATCAGCATATATTTAATAATGGTAATATATTAAAAACAAATGATTTGGAACTGTTGGCCATTTATAACTTGTTGAAATGTAGTGAAAGTATTGCGCTTTTTTGATGTTAATATTGTCATTGAAAACACAAAATGAATTCGATACCTGTTCAGGAAATTAAAATCAGCGTTAAAACTTCTTTCAGTGATTTGCAGAGCAACATTGAATTGGATGAGTTTTTCTTTGTGTACAACATTACCATTGTAAACAATTCTGAGAAAACAGTTCAGTTATTATCCAGAAGATGGATCATTGTTGATAGCAATGGCGAAAGCAGAATTGTTGAGGGGGAAGGTGTTGTTGGTCAGCAACCCATCATTGGCGCAGGTCAATCTTATGAGTATTTTTCGGGCTGTTTGTTGAAAACCGGATTCGGTAAAATGAAAGGAGCTTATTTGTTTGCCACATTGCCTGATTTTCAGGAATTTGAAGCAGAAGTGCCGGAGTTTCACATGGTTTTACCGTGGGTGTTAAACTGAGATTGATTCATTCATTTAAATGATTCAGTCGCTCTGACATTTTTCTCATCGATAATCTTACTTCACTTCGATTTGTGTCCCACGATTTATACTTGAATATTTCTATCTTTGCGATATGAAATACTTTGCTGTGATTTTGTTAGTGTCTGTACTTTTTGGATGCAACAATAGTGATAGAGGCGGTGATACTAAAGATTCAAGTAATGATACCACTCAGGCAGTAAAACCTGTTAATACAGTTGATTTTAATGCTGATTCAGCATACAATCATGTGAAAAATCAAGTGGCTTTCGGACCTAGAATTCCGGGTACCAAAGAGCACCTCGAATGTTACAATTACATTCTCGATAATGTGTCAAAATACGCTGATACTGTGTATACACAGAACACCAGGATTCTTACCTATGATAAAACCAATATTCCTTTAAAAAACATCATAGCAGAATTTAATCCGGCAGCTGCCAAGAGAATCATTTTGTGCGCACATTGGGATACTAGGCCATTTGCGGATGAAGATCAGGTAGATCCTAAAAAACCATTTGATGGTGCAAACGATGGTGCAAGTGGGGTAGGAGTTTTGTTAGAAATAGCATCTAAGATAAAAGCTTTGAACAGAAAAGACCTGGGTGTGGATTTGATCTTTTTTGATGCAGAAGATTGGGGTGATAATACAGGTCAGGTGGAAAACAGTTATTGCCTGGGTTCTCAGTATTGGGCATCTAAATTACACCGTGAAAATTATAAAGCTGATTTTGGTATCTTATTGGATATGGTAGGAGCTCCCGGAGCATTGTTTGGTTATGACGGATACAGCGCTCAAGTGGGTCCTCAGTATATGTCCTTGATATGGGAAACTGCAAAAAAAGCAGGGTATGGCGATTATTTTAAAAGCTTTGAAAGGGGATTCATTACGGATGATCATTTATACATGCACAGAGGTACAGGTATACCTGTCATAGACATCATTGATACAGACCCAAGCACCAGATCGAGATTTGGTAAATATTGGCACACACATGCTGATAATATGAATGCGATTGACAGAAATACACTTAAGGCAGTAGGTCAAACTCTTATTGAAGTTTTGGCTGTCTATTGATTTTTTATCGAATCGGGAAAGTTGAGCAAGCCGCCTGTGTGAATGCAGAGAATTTTACTGCCTAAGTAAGTATCACTTTTTAAATATAAATCATTCAAGGCCATTAGCATTTTTGCTGTATAAACAAACTCAGTCATGATACCTGTTTCCTCATAGAATGATGTTACAAAATGATTGAGTTCCGTATCATTTGACGCGTATTTACCTCTGTGGTATTCATGCATGATCTTGTAACTGTTTGAAGGGTATTTCCGCATCCTTTCATCGAGATCAAAATTGTTTTTGAGGGATGATATTCCTATAACTTTGGTGTTTAATTTTCTGTTTTGAATTTCAGCCACCAAGCCTTCCATTGTAGTTCCGGTGCCCAAAGCCAATACAATGGTATCATAAGTATCACTCAGGTCATTCAGTATTTCTCCGGCACCTTTCAAAGCCAGAGGATGGTCGCCGCCCTCACCAACCATTAAACAACTTTTTCGGTCTCCAAATTGATGTTTAAATAGTGTCGCTTTATCTTTAAAATCTTCTCTGCTGACATGAATCAAATTCATGCCATTTTGTATGCAAAGCTGTTCATAATGGTTCAAAGGTCTATCGTCATTGCCTCTTACAAACCCATGTGTTTTAATACCAAAATGTGCACCTGCTGCAGCTAAGGCTACCAAATGATTGCTGTATGCTCCACCGAAACTCACCACATCGTTTATGTTATTATTTAGGGCGAATTCTATTATGTATTTGAGTTTTCTCCATTTGTTGCCTGAAATGATGGGATGAATCAAATCATCACGAAGCATAT
Organism: Bacteroidia bacterium; assembly: GCA_036405075.1. GTDB lineage: Bacteria > Bacteroidota > Bacteroidia > NS11-12g > UBA955 > JABMMZ01. The sequence goes on from DASWYG010000287.1 coordinate 4,397, forward strand.
CAAATGCCAATCCATGGCCAATAAGTTTGCTGCTAATTTTATCGACCCTACTTGGATTGAATGGATTCATTCGACAAAATTAATTTAAAAAAATAGCACTTGTTGTTAACTTTGAAACGATTTATTTCGAATTAAAAAATGGAGAAAAAAATAGGTCTGGTGCTTTCCGGCGGTGGTATCAGAGGCGTTGGTCATATTGGAGTTCTGAGAGCATTATCTGAGTTGGGAATTCAGGTACATGCGCTCTCCGGAACCAGTGCAGGTGCCATTGTTGCAGCTTTTCATTCTGCGGGATTTGATTCAAATACAATAATGGAAATTGCCAAAAACAAGAAATTTTTTGGATTTTCAAATCTGTTGTTTAGAAAAGCAGGATTGTTTAATATGGAGTCGTTTCAAATGATCTATGATGAATATTTTCATGGTACTAGTATTGAAAATTTGAAAATTCCATTGACCATAGTTGCAACTGATATTGTAAAAGGAGAAGTTGTGTATTTTGAGAATGGTCCATTGGATGTCGCATTAAAAGCTTCTTCTTGCGTGCCTTTAGTTTTTGAGCCGGTTGTAGTAAATGGTACCATTATGTTGGATGGAGGTATTCTCAATAATTTCCCTGTTGAACCTTTGTTAAGTAAATGTGACAAGATCATCGGCGTTCATGTTAATTCACTCAGTAAAGATTTGAAAGAAATTCACATGAAAGACATGCTCGACAGAAGTTTTCATTTTGCATTGAGTTCAGGAATCAATGAAAAAGTAAAGATGTGTAACGTGTTCATAGAGCCTCCCAATATGAGTCGATTTGGTATGTTTGACATGGCAGGAATTGATGAGATTTATCGGGTTACTTATGAATACACGATTGGAATGAAAGAACAGATATTGGCCGCTTT
>DASWYG010000288.1:0-10122 GCA_036405075.1 Bacteroidia bacterium
TTTACCGTTTTCGTTGGCTTTTCTACCTACGCGAGTGGTCTTTCCGCCTTCTACTACCATTAGGTTAGAAATGTGGATTGGAGCCTCTCTTTTGATGATTCCACCATTTGGATTCGTCGCATTTGGTTTGGTATGACGTGAAATGATATTCAGTCCTTCTACCAAAGCTCTGTAAGTTTTAGGATAAACACGCAGAACTTTACCAGTATTGCGGTCATCAACGATCTTACCTGCGATCTGTTTTACAGTATCCCCTTTTTTAATGTGGATTTTCGCTGTCTGATGGGAATTTCTATTTGTCTTCATTCTCTTGATTGCGATTATAATACTTCTGGTGCCAATGATATGATTTTCATGAATTGTTTTTCACGCAATTCTCTTGCCACCGGGCCAAAAATACGGGTTCCTCTTGGCTCATCAGAATTGTTAAGGAGTACGCAAGAATTTTCATCGAATCTGATGTATGAACCATCAGCTCTTTTGATTTCTTTCTTTACTCTTACGATTACCGCTTTTGAAACGGAACCGGCTTTAACACCTCCTGAAGGCAAAGCGGTTTTGATAGCGACAACGATTTTGTCACCAACAGAGGCATAACGTCTGCCTGTACCACCTAGTACCCTGATGCAAAGAACTTCCTTTGCTCCGCTGTTATCAGCTACTTTTAAACGACTTTCTGTTTGTATCATTATTTTGCCCTTTCTACTATTTCAACAAGTCTCCAGCATTTCAATTTGCTCAAAGGTCTTGTTTCCATGATTTTTACGATGTCATTAACATTACACTCATTCTTTTCGTCATGAGCATAGAACTTTTTGGTCTTCTTAAAGTATTTACCATACTTTGGGTGTTTGACCTTGGTTTCCAATGCAACGACGATTGATTTGTTCATTCCGTTGCTGGTTACACGACCAATGATTTCTTTTCTTGAATTTCTGGTTTGTTCCATTTTATTATTCCCCTTTATCAGCGGCTTTAATTTCGTTATCAATTCTACGAGAGTTAATCTCTGTCAACATTCTGGCAATGTCTTTTCTCGCTTCTTTTAATTTATGCGGTTGTTCAATTCTTGCAACTGCATTGTTAAACTTCACTTTGGTAAGTCTAACTTTTTCTTCTTTATATCTTTCTACCAATTCCTTGGTTGGAAGATCTTTTAATTCCCTGTGTTTCATTATTCTTCTGTATAATCAGGTTTAACTACAAATTTTGTTGACACCGGAAGTTTTTGAGCGGCAAGGTACATACCTCTTTCAGCTACTGCTTGCGGCACGCCTGTCACCTCGAACATAATGGTTCCTGGTTTTACGATTGCAACCCAATATTCTGGAGCTCCTTTACCTTTACCCATACGTACACCGGCTGGTTTTTTGGTGATAGGTTTGTCAGGGAAAATCCTGATCCATACCTGTCCTTCCCTTTTCATGAACCTTGTTAAGGCTACCCTTGCGGCTTCAATCTGTCTGGCTGTAATCCATGACGATTCCATGCTTTTCAAACCGAAGGTACCGAAACTTAAACGGTGACCTCTACCGGCTAGACCTTTAACTTTGCCTTTATGCTGTTTTCTGAATTTGGTTCTTTTTGGACTTAACATGTCTAATACTTCCTGTTTTTAATGTTTATTGATCCTTCCCCCCTATTAACTATCTCTTCTTCTTCTGTCGTTGTTGCCACCGTCTCTTCTGCCACCGTCTCTTCTACCGCCTCTTCTGTTGTTGTTATCATTGCTAGGGCGCTCATCTCTTTTCGGGCCTCTGTCTGAACCTGCATTCAAAGACAAATCACGTTTACCGTAGATTTCGCCTCTGCAGATCCACACTTTTACTCCGATTTTACCGTAAACTGTCAACGCTTCTCCTAATGCGTAGTCGATGTCAGAACGAAGAGTATGAAGTGGTGTTCTTCCTTCTTTATATTTTTCTGCACGTGCAATCTCTGCACCGTTCAATCTGCCTGAAATGCTGATCTTGATACCGTCTGCACCCATTCTCATGGTATTACCTAGAGCTTGTTTAACGGCTCTTTTATAGCTGACACGGCCTTCGATTTGTTGACAGATGGTTTCTGCTACCAATTTAGCATCCAATTCCGGACGTTTAATTTCAAAAATATTGATTTGAACATCTTTCTTGGTGATCTTTTTCAACTCCTCTTTAATTTTATCTACCTCTGCTCCTCCTTTACCGATAACGATACCGGGTTTAGCAGTATGGATGGTGATGATGATCCTTTTGATGGTTCTCTCGATCACAATCTTGGACATGCCTCCTCTTGGGATACGCACGTACAGGTATTTACGAATCTTTTCATCTTCGGCAAGTTTGTCGGCGAAATGCTTTCCACCGTACCAGTTACTTTCCCAGCCTCTGATGATGCCTAGTCTAAGCGCTATTGGATTTATTTTTTGTCCCATTAATTATGCTTCTGCTAATTGGTTTTTATTTACTGAACTATCCACTTTGATGGTCACGTGGCAGTAGCGTTTACGGATTCTATAAGCACGTCCTTGCGGAGCGGTTCTCATCCTTTTGGCTACAACTGCGCCGTCTACGAAAACTGCAGATACAATGACACCACTGTCTTCTACATTTACGCCTTCGTTTTTACTGGACCAGTTTGAAATGGCTGACTTAAGTAGTTTTTCAACATATACCGCGTAGTATTTCCTCTGGCTAAACTGGAGGATGTTGAGCGCCTTGTCAACCTTCTGACCTCTGATCTGATCGACCACGAGTCTCATCTTACGAGGAGACAAAGGGCAATTTTTTAATACTGCTACTGCTTCCATACTATTATTTACTATTACCTCCGTGTCCTTTGAATGTTCTAGTTGGGGCGAACTCACCTAATTTGTGACCCACCATATTCTCGGTGACATATACAGGTATAAATTTGTTACCGTTGTGAACAGCAAAAGTGTGTCCAACGAACTCCGGTGCAATCATGGATTTTCTGCTCCATGTTTTGATTACCGCTTTCTTTTTGGTTTCGTTCATTTTAGAAACTTTTTCATCAAGTTTCCAATCAATGAAGGGACCTTTTTTAAGTGACCTTGCCATTATTTATTTCTTTTACCTTTTCTACGTTCTATGATATACTTACTGGTGCTTTTTTTCGGGTTACGGGTCTTTTGACCTTGAGCGTAAATTCCTGTACGTGATTTCGGCTGACCACCTTTTGATCTACCTTCACCACCACCTTGAGGGTGATCGACAGGGTTCATCGCTGCAGGACGAGTCCTTGGTCTTCTTCCTAACCATCTGCTTCTACCGGCTTTACCGAAAACTTCTAAGCTATGATCCGGGTTTGATACCGAACCTATTGTTGCTGAGCAAGTGCTCAGGATCATTCTGGTTTCACCGCTAGGCAATTTTACCACAACGTATTTACCGTCTCTGGCTGTCAATTGAGCGTATGAACCTGCACTTCTGCATACTTTACCACCTTGTCCAGGTGCCATCTCTATATTGTGGATGATGGAACCTAGCGGAATCTCAGCAAGTGGTAGTGTGTTACCCAGGTCAGGTACAACTCCGCTGCCGGAATTCAACTTCTGACCAACTTTGAGTCCGTGCGGGCAAAGAATGTATCTTTTTTCACCGTCTGTGTATTCCACCAAAGCGATGAATGCCGAACGATTAGGATCGTATTCAACGGTTTTAACCTCAGCTTGAACACCATGCTTATCGCGTTTGAAGTCGATGAGACGGTATTTCTTTTTATGACCGCCGCCAATGTAGCGCATGGTCATTTTACCCTGGTTGTTTCTTCCTCCGGATTTGGATATAGATACAGTCAGACTCTTTTCAGGCTCTGAAGCTGTCAATTCTGCAAAAGTATTTGCAACTCTGAATCTTGTTCCCGGTGTAGTCGGTCTAAGTCTTTTAACTGGCATTTTCTTTAAATATTTTCGTAAAAGTCAATTTCTTGACCTTCTTTCAACTTACAAATGGCTTTTTTATAAATGTTGGTTCTACCTGTGATCTGGCCTGTTCTCCTGTTTCTTTTTCTTTTAGGAGTGGTAACGATCGTGTTGACTGATTCAACTTCGACACCGTAAAGCTTTTCGATCTCGGCTTTTATCTCATCTTTTGTTGCGGTACGAAGGCATACGAATCCGTATTGCTTTCTTTTGTCCGTCAACATGGTCATCTTCTCTGTAATCAGCGGTCTTACTAATACTGACATAATCTTAATTCAATGTTTGTTTAATTACTTCAATTGAGTCGTTTGTCAGAACCAGTGTTTTGGCTTTCAAGATCTGATATGTGTTGATCTCTGCTGCCGGCATAGTGTGAGCATTGCCCAGGTTCCTTCCGCTCAGATAAATGTTATTGTTCAATTCAGGTGTTACAACCAAAACTCTTTGATCGTTCACTTTCAAGTTGTTCAATACGCTGATGAAAGATTTTGTGCTTGGCTTGTCAAAGTTCAATGTATCAACAACAATGATGCTGTTGTTTGCTGCTTTGTAAGACAAGGCAGAAATCCTTGCTAGACGTTTGAGTTTCTTGTTCAATTTGAAACTGTAATCTTTCGGACGTGGACCGTGGATTCTACCACCACCTACGAATACACCCGACTTGATACTACCCGCACGTGCTCCACCTGTACCTTTTTGACGTTTAATCTTTTTGGTAGAGTAATGCACCTCGGATTTATCTTTGGTTTTGTGAGTACCTTGTCTTTGATTGGCAAGATATTGTTTCACATCCAAGTAGATCGCGTGATCGTTTGGAGTCACTCCGAATATTTCACTCGGCAACTGGACAGTCTTACCTGTCTCTGCACCGTTGCTTGATAATACTTTCAGTTCCATTTCTTATTTTTCTATAACTACGATTGCTCCATTGTGACCTGAAATTGAACCTTTGATAACCAAAATGTTCTGTTCAGGAACCACTTTCAAAATCTGTGAGTTAATGTTTTTAACCCTTTTACCACCCATTCTGCCGGCCAGTCTCAAACCTTTGAATACTTTCGAAGGATATGATGATGAACCTACTGAACCCGGTGCTCTTTTTCTATCGTGCTGACCGTGAGTAGACGGACCAACACCATTAAAGTTGTGTCTTTTAACAACACCCTGGAAACCTTTACCTTTTGATGTTCCAATGATATCAACGAAATCACCGTCTGAGAAAATAGTTACATCCACTTTGTCTCCTACATTTCCGGAAACTGTGTCAACCCTGAACTCATGTGATACTTTCATTGCTTTGGTACCTGCTTTCTTAAAGTGTCCGATGGCAGCTGCACTCGAATGTTTTTCTTTCAACTCGATTGCTGATATCTGTAACGCATTGTAACCTTCTTTCTCATTGGTTTTGATCTGAGAAATCACGTTTGGCTCAACATGCACAACTGTACAGCCGATCTTGGCGCCGTTAGCATCTATGATGCTGGTCATTCCTATTTTTTTACCGATTAATCCTACCATGTCTGTTATACTTTAATTTCAACATCTACTCCACTTGGAAGTTCTAATTTCATCAAAGCTTCTACTGTTTTTGCAGTTGAGCTGTGAATGTCTAAAAGACGTTTGTATGAGCACAATTGGAATTGTTCTCTGGCCTTTTTATTAACGTGTGGTGATCTCAATACTGTGAAGATCTTCTTGTTAGTTGGCAGTGGAATTGGTCCGCTTACTACGGCTCCAGTCGCCTTAACAGATTTTACAATCTTCTCTGCTGATTTATCAATCAGATTGTGATCGTGTGAACGCAATTTAATTCTTATTTTTTGAGTTACCATTGCTGTATTATGCGTTAGCTTTTTGTCCCTTTACTTTTTTAATTACTTCTTCTGCCATCGAGCGTGGAACTTCTTCGTAGTGATCGAATTCCATTGTTGATGAAGCTCTACCTGAAGTGATGGTACGCAAACTTGTAACGTATCCAAACATTTCTGAAAGTGGAACTTTCGCTTTGATGACCTGAGAACCGGCTCTTTCGTCGATTCCCTCCAACATACCACGTCTTCTATTCAAGTCACCTTGAACGTCTCCCATGTAATCTGCAGGTGTTAACACCTCTAACTTCATGATTGGCTCTAAAAGAATTGGGGTGGCTTTCGGTGCGGCTTCTCTGAACGCTGACTTAGCACAAATCTCAAATGAGAGTGAATCCGAGTCAACTGCGTGGAATGAACCGTCGAACAACCTTACTTTCATCTTGTCAATCGGGTATCCTGCGAGTACACCATTTTTCATGGCTTCTGCAAATCCTTTTTGTACTGATGGAATGTATTCACGTGGGATTGATCCACCTACTACTTCGTTTACGAATTGTAAACCTTCGCCGGTAAAATCTGAGTCAACTCCTGAAATTTCAAATTGAATATCAGCAAATTTACCTCTACCACCTGTTTGTTTCTTAAATGTCTCTCTATGTGTGCAAGTACCTTTGATTGCCTCTTTGTATGCTACTTGAGGTGCTCCTTGGTTAACTTCCACTTTGAATTCTCTTTTCAGCCTGTCGATGATGATCTCCAAGTGCAATTCTCCCATACCTGAGATAACTGTTTGACCTGTTTCTTCATCAGTTTTTACTCTGAAAGTAGGATCTTCTTCTGCCAATTTACCTAAACCAACACCAAGTTTATCAACGTCAGCTTGAGTTTTAGGCTCAATTGCCAATCCGATAACCGGTTCAGGGAATACCATTGATTCTAATACGATTGGATTTTTCTCATCGCAAAGGGTATCGCCGGTTTTGATGTCTTTGAATCCAACTGCTGCACCAATATCACCTGCACCGAGGAACTCGATTGGGTTTTGTTTGTTTGCGTGCATTTGGAAGATACGTGAAATCCTTTCTTTGTTTCCACTTCTTGTGTTCAATACATAAGAACCTGCATCGAGTTTCCCTGAGTAAGCTCTCATGAAAGCCAAACGTCCAACATAAGGGTCAGTGGCGATTTTGAATGCAAGCGCAGAGAATGGTTGTGTGTAATCCGGTCTGCGACTTACAGGCTCTTCTGTATCTGGGTTTATACCAGTAATTTCTTTTTTGTCAAGCGGACTTGGCATCAATTCCATTACTAAGTCGAGCATGGTTTGAACACCTTTGTTTTTGAAAGATGAACCACAAACCATTGGTACTATACTCATATCCAAACAAGCAGCTCTCAATGCATCGAGGATCTCTCTTTCAGTGATTGAATTAGGATCTTCGAAATATTTCTCCATTAAACGCTCGTCGTATTCAGATACTGCCTCGAGGAGTTTTTCTCTCCACATTTCGGCTTCTTCTTTTAAATCGTCAGGAATTGGAACTTCTTTGTAAGTCATTCCTTTGTCCTCTTCGTTCCAAACCATGCCTCTGAAGTTGATCAAATCAACAACACCTTTGAAATTATCTTCGGCTCCGATAGGCAATTGAAGTGGAACTGCATTACTACCCAACATTTCTTTAACTTGTTTAACAACGTTAAGGAAATCAGCACCAGAGCGGTCCATTTTGTTAACGAATCCGATACGTGGTACGTGGTAGTTATTTGCTAATCTCCAGTTGGTTTCTGATTGAGGCTCAACACCGTCAACAGCACTGAAGAGGAACACCAATCCGTCGAGTACACGAAGTGAACGGTTAACTTCAACAGTGAAGTCTACGTGACCTGGAGTATCGATGATGTTGATGTGGTATGAATTGTCTCTGTATTTCCAGAAAACTGTAGTGGCAGCAGAAGTGATGGTGATACCTCTCTCTTGCTCTTGTGCCATCCAGTCCATGGTGGCTGCACCATCGTGCACTTCACCAATTTTATGGTTAACACCCGCATAGTAAAGAATACGCTCGGTGGTGGTAGTTTTACCAGCATCGATATGCGCAGCAATACCTATATTTCTTGTGTATTTTAAATCTCTAGACATTTAAATCTCCTTATGCTTTAAAGTGGGCAAACGCTTTGTTGGCCTCAGCCATTTTGTGAGTATCGTCTTTCTTCTTAACAGTTGCACCTTCGCCTTTTGATGCGGCGATGAACTCAGCTGCTAATTTCTCTGCCATTGATTTTTCGTTTCTTTTACGGCTGTAGGAGATGATCCATTTGATACCCATTGCAGCCCTTCTTTCAGGTGCTATCTCTGTTGGGATCTGGAATGTTGCTCCACCTACTCTGCGGGCTTTAACTTCGACCATTGGCATAACGTTGTTCAACGCTCTTTTCCAAGTTTCGATGCCTGGCTCCTCAGTAATTTTCTTTTCGACTAAATCAATAGCATCGTAGAAGATTCCGAATGCTACACTCTTTTTACCGTCGTACATCATGTTGTTCACGAAACGTGTCACCATGACGTCGTTGAATTTTGGATCAGGTAATAAAATTCTGCGTTTTGCTTTTGCTTTTCTCATTGATGCTTGTCCTTATTTCTTTTTACCTTTAGCATCTGCTGGGGCTGCGCCTGCTTTTGCTTTAGGTTTTTTAGTGCCGTATTTACTTCTTCTCTGGTTTCTACCTTCCACACCAGCTGTGTCTAATGCTCCACGTACAATGTGGTAACGCACACCCGGAAGATCTTTTACCCTGCCTCCACGTACGAGTACGATAGAGTGTTCTTGCAAGTTGTGACCTTCTCCAGGAATATAAGCGTTAACCTCTTTTGTATTGGTTAAACGTACACGCGCTACTTTGCGCATTGCTGAATTTGGTTTTTTGGGGGTGGTAGTGTACACACGAGTGCAAACACCGCGCCTTTGCGGACAAGAATCAAGAGCTGGAGATTTGCTCTTAAACTTTAAGGTTTGTCGCCCCTTTCTCACCAATTGTTGTATGGTTGGCATAATTATTAAACTGTTCTTTTTTTGTAAAAAGGACTGCAAAAGTAGGCGATTTTTTCGGATTTGCAAAGATTCTTTGGAAAATTTTCTAAAATATTTAGATTATCGCCGCCCTTTCTGCATTTTTGCACTGTTGATAATGCAAAACGGTCAGTATATTTACTTAAAAATCTGGTTCAAAAGAATCTTGTTCTCGCTCCTTTTTCTCTCCTTGTCGAGAATTTTATTCATTTTTTACCTTTTTCCCTACTTAAAAACCGCACCTATCTCAGAATTGCCCTTGGTACTCATAGTAGGTGTCCTTTTTGATGTACAGTCAATGGTTTATTTTTTACTCCCCTTTCACCTACTTTCTCTCTTACCTCCTCTTTTTAAACTAAAACACCTGCCCAAAATCACATTTGGTTTCTATCTTCTCGGCAATGGACTGATGATTCTACTTAACCTCATTGATCTGGAATTCTATAAAATAAAATCCAGACGCAGTGGAATAGAATTGTTTTCCTTGGTTTCCGATAAATCCAATCCGGTGCTCTCCTATATCATCAATTATTGGTGGTTGGCCCTCATATTATTTGCTTTTATATACTTACTATACAAATCATACCCCAACAAGAAAACCCTATTCGGTCAAGTAAAACCGATTCTTTGGATTCCAATTTTCTTCTCGATGGCATGCTTTCTTTTACTAGGTGCCAGAGGTGGATTATACATCAAACCCCTAAGAAGTTTTGATGCTGCCCGTTTTGTGAATCCTGCTTGGGTATCCGCGACTATCAACTCCCCTACCCAACTCATTACCTCCTATTCAGCCTCCGTTCCAAAGGTACCTCAATATTACACCGATGCTGAATGCAGAAGTCATCTAAATCCGATAAGAACCGTAAAACCATATTTTAAAAACAACTTTAAACCCAATGTTGTGCTCATCATTCTCGAAAGTTTCGGCAGAGACTATTGTGGTTTTCTAAACAAAGAACCGCGTTTTACGCCTTTCCTTGACAGTTTATCCAAACAATCACTTTTGTTTATTAATGCATACAGCAGTGGTACTACATCTATGGAAAGCATACCTGCGATCTTCTCGTCTATACCATCATTAATGGAAGTACCATACATCAACAGCAATTTCCAAAGTAACAAGGTACATGGCATACATCATTATCTATCGAACTTCGGTTATGATTGTTCATTTTATTATGGTGCCGAAAACGGTTCAATGGGTTTTGATAATTTTCTCAAAATCTCAGGTAAGATTCAATACTTTGGTTTAAAAGAATATTATCAAACACAATCAAAATCCGACTTCGATGGTCATTGGGGTATTTGGGACGAGCCA
>DASWYG010000289.1:0-4102 GCA_036405075.1 Bacteroidia bacterium
AAGAATTGTTTATAAGAGAATTGAAACATCTCAATTATGGGTTGTTGACAATTTACATTACGGCACAGCAGCGCATATTGAAGTTTTTAGAGAAAGTGATAAAGCTCATATTGGAATATCATCAATAAGTAAAGTTGAAATTAATCCAAAGCAAAAGATTAATGGTAGAACTCTTAGACTAGATTAGGGCTTAGCACACTTATTTTAAATTTCAGTACAACATATGTGTGCGTTATATTTACTTGTTTAATAAGTGATTACGATCAATATGCACACTATTCTTTAAAATTCTTACTTATTAGATTGTAGTTTCAAACCTATGCGAAACATCCTCAGCCGGCTCTTGCAAATACTGATCTATATAAGCCTGAAAAGCAGATAGAGTCTTATGCCCAGTAATTTTCATAATATTTCGGATATTTTCTCCATTTTTAAAAAGTTCTACCGCCATTGTGTGACGAAGTCCATACATTGTATAATTGTCAGGAAGGTTAAAATGGCGCTTTACTTTCTTGAATTTATCAGTGAAATAATCTCGGGTAGTACTTTTTTCATCTGGTCTGCCTTTTGCAGAAAATAAATAGTAATTTGATGGATATTGTTCCAGATTCATGCCCTCAATATCAGGAATAAATGTAGCTAGAATATTTCTATATTTTGTCTCTCCTGTCTTCTCATCACTTGCCCTAATGGTGATTAGCCTAGTCCTTAAATTGACATCAGATACTCTTAGCTTTACAATTTCAATTGGTCTGAATCCCATCCATATAAATCTACAGTATAACTGAAGGTATGGGTTTTTCTCCTTCATATACTGTGCAACTTTTTTCAATAGTTCTTTTTCATAAACCAGATGTCTATTGCTATTCGTTTGCTTAAGTGATATACCTATTGTCGGATTAACCATAATGTATTGCAACTCTATCATCATGGTATAACAACTCTTGATATCAATTAGATAATTGTTAATCGTTCTATTGGTTAGTTTGTTTTTGCCTTGAATAGCGTACAAGAATTCAACTATATGATGTCTTTGTATATCACCAACTTTAAGATAAGAAAGACTGTTTGCCAATAGCCATGATTGAAAGCCTTTAATATGGCTTTTGAATGAAGTATATCCTGTTGAAGCCATTGAACTTTTCTTATATTCAATTGCATTGTTCAACGCTTGATCTATTGACATATAGTCAGTATTCAGTTTTCTAGAGTATCCATTCCCAAATGGTGACCATGCATTTGAAAGTTGATTATTGATGTGGGTTGCTAATTTGGTAAAGTATTTTAGTTTTTCAGTATAGTCGGTAATTTTATTACCTTTTCTTAGTCCTATACTTTGTTCCTCATAAACTTTAAACCGAATGTAACCGGGTTCCGGCTTTTTTGTCTCATCCCAATAGGAATAGTAAACATACCATTTTTCGTTTGCGTTCCCTTTTGCCTGATAGATCGTGGCAGGAATAAATAGAATTTTCTTAATTGTTGTCATTGTCGTTTATTTATAAGTACGTCCAATAAACTGAACAATGCCCCTTTTGGCCCCGAAACTGGAGTCTCCAAAAGTAGTGGAGACCCTTTATTTTACTTAGTTGCGGGGACAGGACTCGAACCTGTGACCTTTGGGTTATGAGCCCAACGAGCTACCACTGCTCCACCCCGCGATTTTTTCGGACTGCAAAGATAATACTTTCTATGATATTTACAATATATTAAGAAAAAATTATTCTACTCCCTCCTCCAACCCAGCAACCTCTCTTTGATCACCACCAAGTCTAAAGGCTGACCATTGCTCAGTTTGAGGTCTGAACCGGTCTTGGTGGTTTCTATGTACATACGTTCATTGCCCGTTTCGCCTGCTAAAACAATTACCATTACTTCCATATTGTCAGGCACATTGACAACTTTTGCTTTGTTGTTGCTCACAAAGGCTGTCATCACACTGTTGATGTCTCTGAAAAACACTTGAACCCTGTTGATCTTATCATCGTTTCGCAGACCAATGTTCATGTTGCGCTTGTTCTTGTATGTGGCAAAAGCATCGCAATTGATGTAACCAAACTGACTGGCAACAATGGCATTGTAATACTTGTATTTATCTTTGTTTTTATTGGCTGCATTTAAACTCGAATCGTTTGGATTTGTCTCCAATTCTACAACCCTCATCCGTGGTAAAAGTGTGACATTGACTATGCGTTCATTGAATTTGAACTTACTTAAATTTACTGTTTTGGTTGCCATTACTTTTTTGGCACTACGCTTCAATATTTTTCGCTCCTTTCTCCCCAAAATGAAATTGTAATCATAGCGACTCATCCTACCGTTTGAATCAAGATTGAAACGGAATAAGAGCTGACTTTTCTTAAAATACAGTCTTTGTATGTCTATACCAGTCACCAAGGTCATGTCATCGAATACCCCTTTGAAACATGATTGTTCATTCAAAGTGCTGTAGGTGTATTCTCCTCCTGCCATTTTACCTTCATCCATGATAGCCGCTTCAAAATAGTAAATGGTATCATTGACACGCATTTCTCCTTTTACAGATTTAAGATCACTTTTATAATCCCTTTCAAATGGTCTTTTTCTCGACCTTACATCAAATTTAAGGTTGGTATCTGCTTTCTTGAAATTTGGTTCAACTTTCTCCTGTTCCCAGTTGAATGTACCCGATTCATTTCGGTTGCCATAAAATGTCGCCATATCGCTGTCGGGCTTGCCGGGGAAGCGAATTGTATAGGATGCCTCAGGCATTACTTTTACCTGATCTCCTTGCGATTCTGCTTCTATGTAACACGAACCCCCTGTTTTCAATTGCTCTAAATTCGACATGGTGTGCAGATTCTCTTGAAACAACTCGTAATAGCCACTGAATTCCTTGATCTTTAAATTCACCTCTTTTAAATTGGTCTTGCCTCCAACAGTCATCAAAGTAAAAGGTTCGAAATCGATGAGTGTGCCCCCTTCCAGTTTGATCTGATTGGCAATGGTATTGTCTATGGTGAAAAATTGCCACTTCACTTCAGGAATGTGCACTGCCGTGTCGATACCTACCGGATCAGCTTGAATTGGACCTGCCTGCATCTTAGAGATTGAAGGCATTATACTTTGAGCCAAGTAGGGTTGTTGTTTTATGGACGTATCATTGTCTGTTATGTTTTCATCATTTGTTTTAGTTGTGTCAAAGACCGTCAATGAGTTGCTAGCATAACTTTCTGTTTTTGCCCCATTAGAGCGATTCTCTGCAAGTTTTGTTGCTTTGGCAGACAAGACAACAAACAAAGCGATCAGCACAATTGTGAGCAATGTGAGACCTAAAATGACCTTTCGAATCAAATTGCCTCTTTTAATGCTTTTGATGGTGTCTTTGATCCACACGCGTTTTAAGGCTTCAACAGTGTTCAAATAATCTTCGGCCAACTCGTCGAAACCCGGATCTATGGCTCGTCTCAACAAGAAACTGCCGGCTTCTTCGTCTGGCATCTGGCCTGTAAAGTACCTTTCTATGGTTTCTAAATCACTCATAAATTTGTTTGTTTTGATTTTTAAAAAGTTCTCTGGCCTTTTCAAGACATTTGAATTTCATCACTTTTGCTACTTGTTCATTTCTGAAATCCAATTCAGTGGCAATGTCTTTCAAACTCGCTTTTTTGTAGTAAAACAAGTTTAGCAGTTGCTTGCATTTCTCTCCAATTTGATTCAAAACCTTTTCCATGTCATTGAATGATTTTTCTCTGTTTAATGCCCTTTCCAAATCATCATCAATAGGCACTTTCATAAGCTCATCTGTCATCATTTGAAAATCTCTTTTGTCTTTTCTCAGCTTGCTGATCCAATAGCGTTTGGCAATCACTGTCACCATGGGCATGGGGTTGTCATTCATGTTCATGCGACCTGTACTCAAGAGATTCAAATAAATGATAATGGCTTCCTGCATCACATCATCGGCATCTTCACTGCTGCCATTGTTCATCTTTACCCACTTACAAATGGGTCGCCTGTTGTTATAAATGTTTTTTACTATCGCTTCGCTAGACATGGCTGAAGAACCTTTACAATGACTTATCGCACAAATTAGAAAAGGTTAACCAATTTTTTAAAATAT
>DASWYG010000290.1:0-2539 GCA_036405075.1 Bacteroidia bacterium
AAAAAACTGAATGCCTACTTTGAAGAATTAAAATCGGAAACTCAACCCATTGAAATCAAAATCACCGACGATTACAGTCAATATGTGTATTACGACGAGTCTTCTACTTTAAAACAATTGAAGGTTTATCCTTTCATACAATTGGGTATAGTGAGTTTGTTTGTGGTGGTGAGTTATTTTGCTTTCAGTTACAGTCGGAAATCGGAGCAGAATCAGGTTTGGGTCGGACTGGCCAAAGAAACGGCGCATCAATTGGGCACCCCCATGAGTTCGCTGATGGCTTGGGTAGATTTGATAGACTCAGATCGCAGTTTTGCTAACGCTGAATCTTTAAGTGAAATGCGCAAAGATCTGGACCGTTTGAAAGTGATCACTGAACGTTTCTCTAAGATCGGTTCTACACCAGTCTTAAATCCGGTTGATCTGAGTGAACAATTGAAACACGCCATAGGCTACATTAGAACCAGAAGCTCGGAAGAAGTTACTTACATCTTGGAGGACATTCCTTCCGGATTAACAGCAAACATCAATATTCCTTTGTTTGAATGGGTGATTGAGAACATTTGCAAAAATGCCATAGATGCTATGGATGGCAGGGGTACGATCACCATCAGCAGCCGTTTAAAGGGACAAACCATTATCATTGATATCAGCGACACAGGCAAAGGCATTCCAAAATCTTTGTTCAAGCGAATTTTCAAACCCGGATTCACAACCAAAAAACGCGGTTGGGGTTTAGGACTATCTTTGGTAAAAAGAATCATTGAAAATTACCATAAGGGGCATATTTTTGTCAAGGAAAGTATACCCAATAAAAAAACCACTTTCCGCATAGCACTCAAACAACCATGATAAAACTCAGACTTGTCATTTCATCCATTTCAATACTTGCTGTACAAGGCTTGTATGCTCAAGTGATTACTCCAACTCCGCCTCCGGTAGAATTACCAACAGTAGATTCAATTGCGGCACCTGCAACTGACTACAATTACGAAGACATGGATGCTGTCGCTGTAGAAGCCTATGATGAGGAATACAATGAAAACTACAACAAGAAACCTTTTGGTTCCAAAAGTTTTGACAAGATAGAATTGAACCCCGACAAACCCGCAGTATACTTTGCCGGCACTTCCGCTTTATTAACTGAAATACAAGGTAATTTAGTGGTACCTTATTACTATGGACAAGGTGCCAAATATGTTTTCATTGAATTGACCGTAGGTAAAGATTCGATGTTATACAATGCCAACATTTTATTTTCACCAGGCAATCAGGATTACACTCACAATGCATTCACAGTATTACAAAACCTGGATTTCAATTTCATTCCAGCCATGAAAAATGGCAAACCTGTAGACAGTAAAATCATTATTCCAATACGTTTCGAAGCGCTGAACAAATATTGAAAAAGCGATAAATCAACTATGCCCGAATTCATCATCGTCAACCCTCAAGTAGCACCATTTGTTGCTCATGTACAACTGAATCGTCCAAAAGAACTCAATGCCCTGAATCTGGAGCTGATGCTCGAGATCAAACAGGCTTTACTGGAACTCGATACCGACCCTAATGTTAGAGCGATCGTTATCAGTGGCAATGAACGCGCATTTGCTGCCGGAGCAGACATTAAACAAATGGCCGGAAGAACGGCAATGGACATGTTGAAAATCGATCAGTTCAGCACCTGGGACAGCATTCGCAAAACCAAGAAGCCAATGATAGCCGCTGTTAGTGGTTTTGCATTGGGTGGCGGATGCGAATTGGCCATGATTTGCGACATCATCGTTGCCAGTGAAACCGCACAATTCGGTCAACCTGAAATCAATATCGGCGTTATGCCGGGTGCCGGAGGCACTCAGAGATTGACCCGTATCGTTGGCAAAAACAAGGCCATGGAATTGGTTCTAACAGGCACATTCATTTCAGCCGAACAAGCTCATTTTTACGGCCTGGCCAATAAAGTGGTTCCGGTTGAATTCTATTTGAGCGAGGCCATAAAAATGGCTACATTGATTGCCGAGAAATCTCCCATTGCCGTTCAATTGGCAAAAGAAAGTGTCTTAAGGGCTTATGAAATGCCATTACAAGAGGCGCTTTATTTCGAAAGAAAAAACTTCTACATGCTGTTTGCCACCGAAGACCAGAAGGAAGGCATGGCTGCATTCGTTGAAAAACGCAAGCCTGAGTTTAAGGGAATGTGATTTTTTTGAGGATATAGGATAGAGGATTTAGGATACAGGGGATTATTGATGTATACAATTAAAATTAGAAATTTATAGGTATGCTACCCAATGTATCTCGATTATACAATTGTATATAAAAATTTCTTGTATACCAAGAATACACCCTAAATCCTATATCCTAAATCCTGTATCCTAATTAAACTTCTTATCCTCCTCCATCACTTTAATATTACCTGAGATCAATTCGGTATTGATGAGGGTGTAGTTCACTTTGGTGGTTTTATAATCAAGGGTACTGACATTCAATTCGATTCTTTCACTTGAGGCGTTATAGAAATAATAAATGCCATTGTTGC
>DASWYG010000291.1:0-1906 GCA_036405075.1 Bacteroidia bacterium
TGAATTGAATCCTACAACTGGTATACCGGGTCTGTTTAAAATTCAATACACCAGTTTGACCTTGTCTGATCATCCTGAAAAATCGGAAGGTGTACATTGGAACAAAGGCAATTTGTTGTTGGAAGACAATGATGATGTTTACAGGGACTTGGAAGTTTGGAGCATAGAGAGTCAATCACCACTAGTGGTTTGGGCTTATGATGGTGCTTATGAAAATGGTGAACATGAATATACATTGAGTGTAACAGGAACTCCTGTGAATGCAAATGCAGTGTTTCACCCGGGTTATAAAGTATATTTATCAGCAGAACCCGGAAACAATTTTGATAGGGATCACATTGTGCCGGAGAGTACAGAATTTAAGAAAACCACATTTTTAGCCGTAAGAGCAATAGACGATGATGAAACCCCGGATTTAAAATCTTCAATTTCGAACCCAATTCCAATTGTGGCATATTGGAAGAAAGATCCAGAGCAACAACAGAGACCTGAAGGTAAACGTTTTGCTACAAGACCCGATACCTATGGTATGTCTACATACACATTTGATGTCAGAATAGGAGAGGAAGCGCCTTTTTCTTTGATGTGTTACAAGTCAACAGAGTCGATGTTGCTAGCAGCATTGTATGACAAAGAAATAATCGATCAGATATACGCTGATTTGGAGGCATATACCGATCAGGGTGAATTGTATCAAAGATTCAATGATGTGGTGAACGGAAATTTTGATTCGGAATTGGATGAGGAAGATCAAATGCAGTTTCCGGAATACAGTGGCTACAGATTGCCAAATGTTTTTAAGGAAGAAATCATGGAAGGTGATGGGGAATTCATTGACAGATATATGCAAGCCATTAACCTTACTTTTTATGGCATGACACCTTCTCCTATTGTTTACAACAAAGTGAAGATTGATGATGAGTTCAGATTGACTTTGCCAATTGCGCCGGTTCTAAACGGAGGAAATGGCGAACCATTGGAGGATGGCGATCCTGATTTGAATTTGTATCCATTTGCCGTAAGGTACAATAATGGTTCAGATAATTATTTAAGGGTTACAGATTATAAATTGAGTGGTTCTTCAACTGACAAGTATTTTTATTTGGTAGCAGAAGTTTCCATCGAACAGGAAATAGGAGAGAGAAGTGAAGCAATTGGTCCTATTCGAATGATCAATTCGATGCCTGCTGCAGCACCTTATATTAGAAAATATGAAACAGTACTGGCATATCCTTCTTTGGAAATTCCTTATGGTGTAAGGTTTTATTTGAACCCTTATTTGCCAAGTGAGGAAATAGAAATGGCTGCTATTTATAGAACTACGGAGTTGAAAAATTCTGACGATGTACAATTGATGACATTGGCAGCTACTGTTACAGTTGAAAACGGTTATGTAGTAGAAGACAGCTTTGAAGATGTTGAATACCCACCTTTTGGATATGACATTTACTATCGAATTGTGGCCTTGAGAAAAATCATCAATGAAAGAGATCAGGTAGAATATGTGCCGTCCAAAGCTTCTGAAAAAGTAGTTTGTAAAGTGGTCGACAATGTCAATCCGCCCTCACCTGAGATCTCATATTCAGTTCAAAGGATTTACTCAGAACCAGGCAGACTTGAAGACATCAATTTGGAATGGGATGCCTCCTGTTTTGAAGGAAAATATACACTTTATAAAATGTCGGATACCGGTTTCTGGCAAAAAATTAAGTCCTATGCACATACAGATAATTTTGTTTACAATATGGCTTATCTGAATACCGAGGATGATGATGGAGATGTGGTTTACCACAGATTCAAAGTGGTGGCCGAAAACAAAAACGGACTCTTGAGTTTGGACGAGAAAATTGCAACACTTTGGCAAATACCAGATTGGTTCAAAAAATTACCTCTATCAAAATATAAT
>DASWYG010000292.1:0-2064 GCA_036405075.1 Bacteroidia bacterium
GTTGGATTTAGGAAAGGATTGTATATGGCCAGCACAGATGAGATATACATCACTGTAAATGGAAAGGGTGGACATGGAGCTATGCCTCATTTATGCGTCGATCCAGTGGCTATATCCGCTCAAATAATTGTTGCTCTTCAACAAGTCGTTAGTAGAAAAGCTAAACCAATATTGCCAACAGTTCTGAGTTTTGGTAAAATCAATTCTGAAGGTGGCGCTACCAATGTCATTCCCAATAAAGTTAAATTTGAAGGAACACTTAGAACACTTGATGAAGCCTGGAGAGCCGAATGTAAAGAACTGATATCAAAAATTGTTAAAAATACAGCCGAAATGTATGGCGCCACTGCTGATGTCGTCATAGAAACAGGTTATCCTTTTCTGAAAAATGATGAAAATCTAACCGATTCACTCATCAATAAAGCTGAGGCATATATGGGATCGTCTCAAGTTGAACAATTGGATATTTGGATGGCTGCAGAAGACTTTTCTTTCTATTCGCAGCAAGTTCCTGCTTGCTTTTATAGATTGGGTACCAGAAACGAATCCAAGGGCATTATAAGTGCAGTTCATACCGATACTTTTGATGTAGATGAAGAAGCACTTGAAACCGGCTGCGGTTTAATGGCTTATTTGGCTTATTCCTCGTTATTGTAGTTGATTGTCAATAGTTTGTCATTATATGGACACAGTTGTGTCACAATTATAATAGACATTTTTTGATGATACTCTTTTCATTTAACTTTGATTTAAATATCTTTATTATGATTAGAAATATTACCAAAACAGTCTTATTGTCATCTTTGCTTTTTACTGCTTCTTTGGCTTCAGCACAAGATGTCATTCCGCCATCCATCACATTGAACAATGGCAAGATTCAAAAAATTCAAATTTCGGTCAATACCAACTACAATGAACCGAAATCCGTTACCGATGACCAAACCGATAGCGCTGACATAATTGTCAGCTTAAAGTGGGGAAGCACAGGTCAATTCAACCCAATGGTAAGATCTGTTTATGTATTGTACATTACGGCGATCGACGAAAGTAACAACATGGCTTATGATACCGTCACTTTTAATGTTGATGATTTCATTGCTCCTGTTATTAATCTGAATACAGAAGATAAAATCTGTATCTTAAGAGGTACTCCTTATACACGAGTAACTCCAACCGTGACAGATAATTATTACGGTAGCAACAATGTTACCTTGACCCTCAAATCAAGTGATGTCAATGTTAGTGTGATTGGTTTTTATGAAGATGTGTATGAAGCAATTGATGCCTCAGGTAATATCACCATTAAAAAAAGAATAGTAGAGGTAAGTAACGATTGTGGATCAACAGTTTCTGTTCAAGGCATTGAAGCTCAAACTCTGTCTGTTTATCCTAATCCTGCTAATAACAAATTGGAGTTTTCTTTGGATTTGGGCCCCGATGCATTGATACAGATTGTAGACCTAAATGGTAAGTCAGTTTTTAATTCTGCTTTCTCAAAAAGTACTGACATCTCTCAAATACCAAATGGCATTTATGTTGTTTGGGTATATGACAACCAACAATACCATCGCAATTTGATTCAAATAGTGCACTAAGTTGATTTTGTAGTCATTCGTAATAGAGCCGAGCTTTGACAATGAGTCAAGGTTCGGCTTTTTTTGTTTTAAATTCCTTGTATTTAATATCGATTCGATCACACTTAGTTGAAATTGTAAAAAAATCGCCATCATTTGGTCATAAGTCAGTAAAAACGACTTTAAGCCTAGAGTTTATTAGCAAAATTGATTTTATATTTGATTGTGCTTTTGAATACAGAATGCAATTTCAAAAGCTACAATGGTACCCTTGACCATTGTTGATATAACCTCGCGCACTCTGAATCCACATTGCTTTGAGCAATGACAAAATGCCCTTCCAAAACGAGGGCATTTTTGTTGATGATACTACAAATCATTACAAACGTGGATATTTTATCTGTTTGACCATTTCACTTTGATATATATTTGTGAGAATGAAATCCGTTGCCATTATCGCAGGAGGAAAATCTCCTGAACATGAAGTGTC
>DASWYG010000293.1:0-8857 GCA_036405075.1 Bacteroidia bacterium
ATACAGTATTGATGGAGACCACTATATTTATAAAGTCCGGTTGAGGGACTGGGCCCCAGGCTTTGGTTGTATAATATGAGGAAACTGCAGTTACCGGACCAAGCTTTTTACCGATTAATTCTATTGCCGATCGGAGGTAAGAAAACGTTTGTCCCTCATTTCCGCCCATTGATAAAAATACCTTTTGTGATTTCAAAATATAGTGCTAATATTGAGTGTCTAAAACCTCCGCGAAATTAAGTCTTTTATCTTCATAATATCGATAGTCATCTTTGTTTTTGCAAGGATATACAATGCTGAAATCAGGAAGCAAAGGGAGAAAGCCATAAACAAAAAACCTGTGACCAAAAAATCACAGGAAGAGATTTATAGAGAATTGCAAAAGTCATTGAAGATTCCCAAACAAGCTCAAAGATCTCACCCTTCAAATACTCCCGCCAATAGACAATCCAAGACTCAGAGTATATCAGACAGCATCAACCATAAAAAGAACTCTGCTTTCAGTGGTAAATTTGGAAAAAGCACCAAAGAAGCCGGCATGAAAAGAAAAGAAATAGAAAAGTCTAAAAATAAAGAACCGGATGTTGTGGCCGATCATCATTTAATGGATGATTTTGACGCCAGAAAAGCTGTTATCTATTCAGAAATTCTTAAGAGACCTCAATTTTAGTCTCGTCTTTGGGATCCAATTTAACCTTGTTGAATACAAGGAATTTTTGACCAAAGAAATTGATAACTGCACTGGCAACAGTTGCAAAGAAAAATGCTAAAAACTTATCAGATTTGATTGAAAAGAAATTGACAGTTTCGGTTGTCGATCTCATATTGATCTCAAACACATTGTCAGGCATAGCCGTAATGACGTATTCATTGATGAAAACATTGAAACCCATAGAAACTGCATAAACCAATGCAAATTTCAACAACATGCCTTTATTACTTTTTTCGGTGTATTTCCAAGTCCATCTTTTGTTGAGGAAATAGGTGTAAATGGTACCAACCAAAAAACCCAAACCCTTAGACAATTTAGAGTCTACAGAGAGTATATCCGAAAAGAAATAATAGACGATTCCATCTACCAAAACGGCACTGACACCTATGATGCCGAACTTGGTGATTTGTTTTAGTACAACTTTCACGAGCTGGCAAAGGTAATGATTCCGTTTTTAAATTCAGTCAACACACCCAAAGGAATTGTCATATTTTGAAGATGATGGCCTGCATTAACGTCAAATACTATAGGATATCCATAGCTTGCGCAATGTTCTGTAATGATTTCTTTCACATTCATCCCAAAAGGAACTGTATGGTCATGCATTTGAATAAACGAACCTACCAAAACAGCTTTCAGATCTTTTAATTTTCCTCCCCTTCTCAAAGTCTGCATCATACGGTCGATGTGATAATAATATTCATCCAGATCTTCAATGAATAATATTTTATTGGTCCAATCTGTTTCTGAATTGGTTCCCTGTATGCTCATCAACACTGATAAATTTCCACCCGTAATTTCACCTTTAAAATCTTTAGCATTGATCAATTCGGAGTTTTGACAATTCAACGATTGAAAGTCGCCTTTTAAAGCTGAGACCAAACTGTTCATTGCCATTTCAACATCTTCCAGATCCTTGCCTTGTTTGTCAAACATAAAAATAGGCATTGTGGCGTGCAATACCGCCAAATCACAATGCCTCATGACATGATGATGGATGACGGTATAATCACTGAATCCTATCATCCATTTGGGATGATTGCTCAACAAATTCACATCCAGTTCGTCTATCATTCTGCCGCTTCCATATCCGCCTCTCACATTCCACAATGCTTTAACTTCCGGATTAGCAATCATCTTATTAGTAAACTGAGCCCTTTGTTTATCAGTGCCTCCAAACTGATGGTGCACCCTGAATAAGTCTTCATCGATGAGCAGTTTAAAACCTTTGGACTGCATAAATTCTACCGCGGGAGCAATCTGCTCTCTGGTGATGCTTCTGGCACTGGCCGTTAATGCGATGGTATCCCCTTCCTTTAAAAACGGTGGAATTTTCATTTAGCGAATATACACCAGAAAGCAAATTAGGTTCAATCGATTTATCATCCTATTTCTTTCACCGAACAATGTTTTGGACACTCATTAATGCTCATCTGGCCATTAATACCGATTGTTCAAACTCTTTGAAGTCAACAAACTTCTTCAAATTATAAACTGTGTCTACCGGCCATGATTGTGCCATTGTTTTTACTTCTATGTTTTTACTTTTAATGAAATCATAAAATTGAATGGCTCTTTTACCGGCTTTTTCAATTGGCTTGTCTTTTTTAAACCACAAATTGTCGCCATCAAAAAGAAATTGTTCTTTTGGAAAATAATACACCGAATAATCGATGGTGTGAACGGATTTCCTCCCCACATGAAGTATTTGCATCTCGTATTGACCATCTTTCAAAATCAAATCACCGTTTCTGATCTTCAATTTCATGTCTCTATTTCTGATAGCCAAACTATCCGGTTCAATCATTCTGCCACGTTGTATGATATGGCCAATGTAATTTGAAATTGAATCGTAACAAATGATCTCAACACCCTTGTGTACAAATGCTCTTATGCCTCCTGTGTACCAATTGTGATAGTGAGAAAACACAAAATATTTTATAGGTTTATCCGGATGTAATTCCTTTACCTTTTGAATGATGGCCTCTCCTATTCTGCTGCTCAAGGGCGCTTCTCCGACCAATACATGATCATTGAACTCTACCACTATTGATCTCGACCCAATGTTTTCAACTGTTATAAATTTTATGTGTTCACTGAATGTATCCACTGTCAAATTCAAAACATCATCTATCGGATCTGTTTTATAGTTGTAAGCTTCCGGCTTTTTCAATGGCAAGCTAAAATTTTTCAAAAGTTGTATGTCCTCTATTTTAACTGTATCCTTTGTATTGACAATATCTTTAGAAACCACTGTCATACGAGGATAATTTAATCCTCCTGGCGCAACAGCGTAATCATAATACTCATAAGTAGTGATCTCATCTCCAAATAGTCCATTAAATGTTAAAGGGCAAATGAAATTAACCTTCTTAACTCTGGCAGTTGTTCCATCAACATGAATCTGAATCTTGAAATTTGGGTTGTTGTATTCAAAGACATTTCCATTTTCAGTGATTTTAATTTCATTATTGTGTTTCTGAATATGGTCTATAAACACCTTGGGATTATACCTTCCGGCTTCTGCTAATTCTGCTATCCATTCTTTTTCATTGACTTTATCCATTACTGCATTCAACTCATAACGCACCAAAACATCATTGCCTTCAACTTGTGTGACTTTTATGTTTGTTTTCGTTTGATCGATGGGAGCGTATTTAACATAAGCATTAGAAGTCCACACAATTCTGCCTTCATAATAGCGCATATAGGTTTGACCGGGCTCCATGCTGTGATACAATTTTCTTTTCTGATCCTTATAATTCATTTGATAAAAGGATTGATTGAAAGGTGTGTGTTGAATGGATAAACACTTTTCCAAAAGGGTTTCTTTAATCGAAAAGTGTTTCGACATTGCGTTTACAAATAAGATGAGTAATAAGAACATCAAAGGCATCAAAAGCAAGCTGTATTGTCTTTTCATTGTTTAAAAATCAGTAACCGATGTGTGTCAATCATCATTCCTAAATTCTATAAGATTCAAGCGTAAATCGGAATTCCTTCACTGTCAATAAAATAAAATTAAAAAAGAAAATTATTTTATTTTTCTGAATTTCAAACAAATATAAATTCAGTTCAATGATTGATCTTATAGATGTGGATGTACTTGAATGAATCGAGAGCATCCAAAGATTTGACCATGCCTCTGATCTGTTTGGTAAATGCTGTATCGTTACTGATCAGTACAGAGGGTTTAGCGCCATGTATAATGTGATTGATGCGTTCATCACCGTGGTCTTTAGAAAAACGGTGTCCCCTGAGATGCATGAGGTACAAAGTATTGTTTGGCGAAACATCATAACCCACAATTACGCAGGTGTTGCGATCAATGCCCAATTTTCTGAGTTTAGGTCTCAAACTGTCATAGTCGATTGAACGCACATGAGATTGCTCCCAGTAATTGCCTTCAGTGAAGCGTTCATTCAAATTGACCGTACCTCCATTGTATTGAAAAGTAAATGCTTTAAAAAAGAGCAAAAACAGTAGCACCTTGACCCACCAGAATTTTGAATTCAGTTTCTGAACGGCACTTGCCACTGCCAACCATGAGAAAACAAATGCCGGCATCAGACAGATGATGTAATAATCGTGGTACTTGAACTGTTCCATCATCAACACCAAAAAAGCCAGCGAGCCAAATGTATTGAGCAATGAAACCAGGAAAAGATGTTTTGGGATGTATCTAAATAAAAAGAAAGGTAAAATGAGCACGCCAAGAGCAATGTATATCAAGGGTCTTGAAAAGGTTTCCTGAGGCCAGTTGGCTCTGTAAACCTGCCAGGCCAAAGAGTAGGATTCTTTGCCCAACCAAGGCACTCGCATCATGAAATACTGACTGTTATGCGTTGATGCCAAATGTCTGCTCCAAAGGAACCAGATAACAGGTAAAATCAAAGCACATAATAAAACATAGACGGCCTGTTTGCGGTTCACCAAGTTCAATTGCAATTTTGGTATAAAAGACAATGTAACCAAACCAGCCATGGTCATCCACTGGACCATAGAAGTGGTTTTAACAGCTATTGCCAACCCCAAGATCAGAGATGCAAAAATCATTTGCCATTTGTTTTTCGAGTTTGGCAAATAGGTATGAGGCACAAACAAGTTGAAGAATAAGAACCATGCCAACAGTGACAAGCCCAAGGAACTCATATCGGGAATGAATCCTGCGGTATAAAAAATGAAGATCGGAGAAAACTGAAGGGTCATCACCATGAGCAAAGCAGTGATCTCGTTTACGTAACGTCTGAGCAGTAGGAACAATGAAAACAAACCGCCTGCGGCAAAGGTCAAGGTGAGCAATCGGAACCACAATTCATCATAACCAAAGGTGGCATACAAACCTGCTGCCAGGTAAGATGTGAGTGGAAATTCACATGAGACTATGCCATCAATGCATCTGTTCTCATTGACTTCCGGGTATAGAAATTTGAAACCGCCATAGTAAAAATTCTGGGCCAAAGAGGCTCTGTCGCATTGAGCGCCTTGATGCACACCCATTGGCAATTTGGAAACATGATCGAAGAAACCGGCCGAATACAAAAGTATCAGCCAAACAGCAAAAAATTTAAGGGCGGTATGCCATTTTATTTCTTTCAATTATTTTTTTGTAGGCACAATGGGTACACGGGTTTCGCTGATCTTTTTGATACCTCCGTAAACATTTTTGATCAGTTGAAAACCATTTTTCTTGAGTATACTGGCGGCCATCATACTGCTGTATCCGCCGCTGCAATAGAGGTAAACCGGTTTTTCTTTATCCAACAGTTTGATTTGAGATTCGAGTTCAAGTACGGGTATATTCATCGCATCCAAAACATGGCCTTCATCATATTTATCGGTGGTTCTAACATCCACAATCACCTCTTCCCTGAAATTGATATCTAATTCAAATTCTTCGGTGGTAATAGAGATGACCATATCAATTGGCAAGCCGGCAGCTTGATAGGCTTTGTAGCCACCTTCCAGAAAACGGTAATTTTGGTAACCCAGTTTTTGAAGGCGTTGATCAGCGTCGTTGGTATCATCGGCAATGATGATGAGATCTGCATTTTTATTGGGAAACAAAACAGGGAATCGCTCTTCGAAAGGGCCGTTGAGACCAGCATTGACAGAGCCGGGAACGAAACCGCGTTCAAAAATATCAGGCACCCTAAGATCAGCTATTGGCTTTCCGGAGAGTTCGTTTGCTTGGACGAAATTCATGGCGCGAATATACAAAATGATAGGGTTCTGGGACATTAAAAGTGCCGACTTAGAGGACAGGCATGTAGAAAAAGGGATAAAAACTATGTCATAAGAAAAAAAAGCCTTTATTTTGCGGTCCTTTTACAGACCAGTGAAAGAAAAAAAAGGAGAGCTGTCCGAGTGGTCGAAGGAGCACGCCTGGAAAGTGTGTATAGGCCAAAAGCCTATCTAGGGTTCGAATCCCTAGCTCTCCGCCTTGATTTTAATACGCTGATTTTCAACTATTTGAAAAATTAGGGGTCAAATCGGGGTCAAAATGCCATAAAATTGCACCGTGAAACACTATAAACTGGCTAAGATTTATAAAGGTGCTGCCAAAGGTCAAAAGCCTACCTTGAATCAATGGTATGTCTACTATTATTTCAATGAGAATTACTTCAGACCTTCCGAACCTCCTAAATGGAAACGCTTTCGATTAAAAGAGGACATCAACTTAACCAAGTTTATTCATGAGCGTGAGGATCGAGCCGATGCGGTTTGCTCTGCGATCAATCATCTGTTAAGGAATGGCTTTAACCCGTTCAAAGATGTCGAGTCTAATGTACAAGTCTATAAAGACAAAACGGATAAGCCCAAAATAATTGAAATGCTCAAATGGGCGGTCACTAAGAAAAAGGTCGCCCACAAAACCGAACTGGACATAAGATCCATACTGAAGTTATTCGATGAGGTTGTTGTCGAATTGGGATATAATGTCGAACCTCAGAAAGTGACCAAAGTAATGATGAGAGAGATAATTGAGGCAATGGTTGAGAAAAGAGGTTTGGGTGGTCATGCATACGATAAATACCGGGTAATGTTGGGTGTTTTATTTGAGGTTCTTTGCGACTGGGAGAAAATTACCGAAAATCCGTGCCGGTTCAAATCTAAGGTGAAAGCTCCCAAGCCAAAATCAAAATCATTGCTTACTGAGGTCCAAAGAGCGAAAATCAAAGAACACATCTTAAATGTTCATCCAAACTTCTTTAATTACTTAATGATGCTCAACATGACTGCAATACGTCCGGTTGAGTTGATGAGGTTAAAGGTTGGTGACGTTGACATGGTGAATAAACGAATACTTTTAAGAGCTGACCTTGCAAAAGATAGAGAGGATCGCATTGTGATTATCCCAGAGGCACTTGAGAAATATTTGAACCTGGAGGGTGAAAAAGATTGGTACCTTTTCGGAAAAGATTTCACACCTCAACCGAGGACTAAACCAATGTCACGAGATAAAGCCACTCACTTATGGCAGCAGCTTGTTATTAAGGACCTGAAAATTGAATCAAAAATGTACTGGCTCAAGCATTTGGGCTTAACTTCAATGAGACAGCAGGGTATTGATCCGGAAATTGTTCAACTTCATGCAGGGCATTCCAGTTATGAGATCACTCAGAAGTCCTATGTCTCGACCGACAGACCTGAGATAATTAAAGCAATTAGGGAAAGGAAAGAGGACTTTTAATAAATGTTAAATAATTAAATTTTTACTAGTTTATAATAATCTGAATATCATTTATTTGTAAACATTTTTGTTAAATAGTGTTTTAAGTGAATGTTAATTAATAATTCATAAGAAGGTTCAAAAGGTTCGTTTTTTTCGCAATAAAAAAGCCCCTTTCGGGGCTTAGTTTAGACGAGTAGTGTAATTGTCAGCACTCTGTCGTCTGGGTCAGTTGCTTCAAATGGCACTCCTGTAATCATGTACCTGAACCTGTAAGCTGTTTTTACAGCTAAAAGATACTCCATTTCAGTGTGATCACATGATTTTTCTCTGTCGAATTGAATTTCAATTCCGTGACCTTCGTCAAAGACATACACTTTGGTGCCTTTGGGCATTTCGCCTTTAATCTTAGAGGCGATCGAATTTAATTGTTTTTTGTTCATAATATTACCGATTTGGTGATACAAAGATACGGTAATTTTTGATTTATGCAATACAAAATCAATCTTTTTTTACATATTCCTTTAACTTATTGTTTACCAATGTTTTAATTTCACTTCTTTTGCTTATAGGTACACGAAATGTAATTGCTTTTAGTTCTTCTCCATACTTTTGCTTACGCCCTGAGTTTGGGCGCTTTCCACCTCTGTTTGTTGTTGATTTCAATTTTATTTAATGTTTACGTTGTTTGCAGAATTTGCAGTCATTTTTATGAACTGTGTTTGCACTATAGCCTATATATTTTGTAACGATCCATTCACATGAATCAATTTCGACTATATAGATTTCAATTTGTTCAAAATCACCTTTATAGGTAACATTGTGGCGCTCTTTGTAGAAGTTGTTCTCAGCGTTTGAATTTGAGATTGTATTGCACCCCCATAGGAGTACAATGGATAATATTAGGTGTTTCATGATTTAATTTTTAGGATTTAATGCCATATTTCATTCTTTCCACCCTTCCGCCATTTCTACTAAAAAATCTACACATTCTTCAACAGTTGATAATGTTTCAGAATGTCCGGTGATTCGATAAAGAAAAGTTCCGTCTTCTTCCGTAACATCAATGTCATTCCCTTCAACTCGATTAATGCCATTCATTACACGTTTACCGTCTTCAACGAAGAAGTAGTTTTGACCAAGTTTTTCGTTGGCCATTTTTGCGATTTGTTCTAAGTTATTCATATATTTTTAAGAATTATTTTCTTTTCATTTCAAAACCAATTGATTCCGAACCACACTCAACCTCAAATCCGAATTTTTCATAAAAAACCACAAGTCTATCAATCGTAGTTAATTCATCTTGCGGATATGCGTGCAACTCAATTTCTCTATTATTGAATTTATTAATAAATTTTGTCATCAATTTACTTGCTACACCTTTGCATCTTGATTCTGCATTAACTTCAATCATATCAAGAACTACAACTCCATTCTCAATACTGTAGTTTAGCTTACCTTGTGAATTTTTG
>DASWYG010000294.1:0-2297 GCA_036405075.1 Bacteroidia bacterium
CACAATAACAAATAAGGTTGGAGAAAAATACCAAGTGTGAAAAATGGTTGGCAAATAGCCTGTGATAGCATTTACTCCATCCGGCAAACAAGCCAGCAACAATACTGCAGACCATGCATACAACCATAGAACCAAAGATCTATTTTCTTTAAAAAACCGCTTTCCGCCTGCTTTTACATAACGGGTTATCAGCACCAATTGAAAACAGGCCATGAACAGACCAAATATGTTCTGACCTATATAATGAAAATGTTCAGAAGTTATCCAAGCCTCCATATATATCCCATTTTGGTTGCTTTTGTGCAATCCTGCCAAAACTTGTCTTTTTATATCGGCCGACTGCAAATAGAATGGCAATAAATCGATGAAATAAAAAAGAGCAGGTAAAAAAGCCAAAAGATCAGTCACTTTAAACTTTTCATTTAAAATAGACTTGTGAATATACAAATATGAAGCGCCTATTAATACATAAGTGACCAGACTTCCTGTTTTATACAAATGAATGAATTCGCTCAATTGGCCGGTATGAAAGAAGTATATCACAATAGACAAATGCAAAAGAGCAATGAATGAAAGACTGAGATAAAAATCTGCCGCAACTTTTTTATTGATGAATATCAATCTGATGATGGTAATCACCAGTAACAGGAAAGAAGTCAACAATATGAACTTTTCTGACATTTTTAAATTCAGGGGTCGAAGATACTTAATAGAAAACTCAAAACTTGAAAACCGAAAATTCAAAAAACTCACAAGTCGTTCATTTAAAACTACATTCAAAAACTTACGAAAATCTAAACTTCTGTAACAAAGGCCAATAAATCATCAAATACAGTTTAATTTAATTCTTTCACTTAACATTTTAAAACATTCATTTCAAAGAATCTTCCACAGATATTAACCAATTTTTAAACCCATGAATCCAAGGTTTAAAAAACATCGTAAATGCAGTTTAATTAAAAAACCTTAAAATTTTGAGTAAAAAACAGAAAACGAGCAAAAACAAGCTTTCCCGGCCGTTCAAAAATCAACTAGGTGTTTATACATTTTTGCCTGTTTTTGACTTTTTTGCGCGTTAAACAACTGAATATCAAACAATAAGACTAAGTAAAAAGACTTAATTTTTGACCCATAAAAACACATTTTTCATCGAATTTTAAATTTTATTTAACTCCTAATCAGACTTATATATTTTTTTTAACAGACAAGATTTTTAATTTAAATAATAACATGGTTTTGGCCTTATCTTTGCAGAGTAATTAAATAGGTATTATTACTCAGTTTTTAAACTAAGCAAATTCACCTACCACAAATTACAACACACACAAATAACACAAACAAAATGACTCAATCAAAACAAACCCTCGTTATCGCTTTAGTAGCTTTCCTCAGCTTCTTTGGTTTAACCCTTTCAGCACAGTCTTCTGCAACCACTACAGTTAATTCAACTACTGGTTATTCAGTTACTGTAAAACTTACACCTAGCAGTGTTGTAGCACCAAGTGGTTGCCCTTGGGGTTATAACTACAACACCAGAATTGATTATCAAATCACCTTTTCAGGCAGCAATATCCCATCAGCCTTGTACACACTTCAAACCAGTTTGGATTGCAACAATCAAGGCAACTTCACTTCTTTGCCTTTAAGTGGTGGAACCGGACAAGCTTTAACTCATTCTAACCCCTACAGAAATACAACTGATTGCCGCACTGCCAGCTTTTCAAGCTTAGGTTGCAATGCGTTCAACCTTACCATTCAAGGGCCTGGTATTGCAACACAAAACATTTACATGCCATTGAGCACTGCACTTCCGGTTAAATTCATCTCTTTCACTTCTGAAAACAAAGAAGCTACTGTACAATTGAATTGGAGCACCGGCTTCGAACTCAACAACAATTTCTTTAGTGTAGAGCGTTCTACTGATGGTACAACCTGGACTGAAGTTACCCGTGTTGAATCAGGTAAAATTGATGGTGTTCAAAATTATTTGGCAATAGACAGCAAACCAATTAATGGCTTGTCTTTTTACAGAATCAAACAAGTAGATATAAATGGAAGTTCTTCTTATTCAGAAATCATTGTAAACGAATACAAATCACCACTCACTGTAAGCATTTTCCCTAACCCTGCAACAACTGAATTCTCAGTGGTATCAGAGAACATCCAAAACCTTGAAATTATAGTATTGGATGCTCAAGGTAAAACTTGTGAGTTATCTAGTAGCAGCGGTGAGAACACTGTTACTTTCTCAACTGAAGGCCTTAGCAATGGTGTATATTTCATCAAAATAATGCTCA
>DASWYG010000295.1:0-6906 GCA_036405075.1 Bacteroidia bacterium
GTCTCCAGTTAATCAATATTATGCGAAAGGCAAGCCCATTGAGCACAGATATGATGAAAATGGTACTTATCCGATTTCAGCCAGAATTGTCAATTCGTATGGATGTGCATCTGAAAAGAAATTGCCTCAAAATGTTTCTATAGGACAGCAAAGTGTGAAAATAGATCCGGAGAAAGCTTCTGGTTGTATTCCTAAACTAGTCAAATACAAATTACTGGAAGATATTTATGAAGATGTGGTCAGTTATGAATGGACTTTTTCTGATTCCTTAGGCAAAAAATACACGACCAAGGATGTCAATAAAGTTTTCACAAAATCGGGTGTTTATGGCATACATGTTAAAGTAACAACCCTTGGCGGTTGTATTTTGGAGGATGATGCAGAGGCTATGGCTGGAGAGCATTATAAGGGTTCGTTTTATATAACTCAATACCATATTTGTGGAACAGATACTTTAACAGTCATCAACACAACGCATGATAGCATAAAGCGCAAAAAAGGTATAAGTTTCACGCTTAATTTTGTTGATACAGGTGGCAATTCCAAAGGCAGTTATATCAAAAATGATTCAATAATTGTGACCAAGCGAGGAGGTAAGCACAAACTTCAATTGGTCACTAACCATTATGGTTGCTCAACTCCTTCTGATATGACCGATTCAGTTTTTGCTCATGGTCCTTATCTGAGTTTAAAAGTGACACCGGTTACTTGTAAACGCGATACTGTATTGGTTCAAACCAATTACTCTTGGGGCAATCGTTACTCACTCACCAAGGATACCATACAACTGCCTTTTTACCTCAAAAAATTTAAAACTGCCTACAACTACAACACTTTTAAATTCACAGGTTGGAACGACACTTATAAATGTAAGGAAACCATCAGTCCTGAACCTTATCACATCAAAATTAACAATCCGGGATTGAGTTTTAATCTCGATCAGCAATGTGCACCTGTTACAGGTTTTTTCATGCACAATGGCACCATGGCGAAATCCAAATGGTTGATTTCTGATGGCGATTCCGTCTTCTCATTGAGATTCACTAAAACATTCACCAAAGCTGGTCAATATAAAGTCAAATTGATAGGTTATTACGACAGTGCCTTGTGTATGGACACCAATACGATCAATGTAACAGTTACATCGAGCATGCCTCGTAGTTCAGTATTGAGTCAGGGTATATGTTTACCTGTAAAATTAACACTAATAGATTCTTCATTTGGAAAAGACAATTCCAATCATACCTGGATAGTACAGGGAGAGGAAATGACAGCCGGTGCAATGAAGATGGATATGGAGATTGCCAATGTCAGATCAGGAGATTCATTCATAAGTGTATTGCACATGATCGAGACCCCTCAAGGTTGTAAATCAACCAAGGAATACAAAATACCTTTCAGTGGCCCTAAAGTCCGTTATACAGTCGATCGTTTCACCATTTGTGATACTCCGGTATTTTATTTCAAAACATTTATAGACAGTTCAGGCACTAAGTTTCCGGTAAAATACGACTGGAAAATGAGCAGTGGATTAAAATCGGATAAAGCCAATTTGAACGCCAAATTCAAAACGATGGGTATGAACTATTTTACCCTCAAATTGACGGATCCAAATGGATGTCAAACTGCATTCAATGACAGTTTTGAAGTCTCTCCAAATATGTTGTTGCCGCAATTCAAAGCCAATCCGACAGGTAGATTCTGTCCGCCATTAGAATGCTCTTTTACTGACATGTCTAAGACATTCGTTAGTGAAATCGTTAAGTGGGAATGGGATTTTGGAGATGGTACAACCTCAGATCTGAGAAATCCAAGGAAACTCTATTTATTGCCCGGTAGTTATGATTTGAAATTGACCATCACCAGCAAATGGGGATGTACTGCAACTTTGGTAAAACCCGGATACATCATCGTCAATGGACCAAGAGGTACATACGATTTTGATAGAGGAGATGCTTGTTTGCCTCATACTGTTCAGTTCAGAGGTACTACTTTGGATTCTGCTACCATGGAATGGGATTTGGGTGACGGTGTCGTTCAACAAGGCAATTTCTTCAAACACACTTATAAGACTCCGGGAAGATTTATTCCGGCATTCATATTGTCTGATACCTTAGGTTGCAAATACACCTTGCCACCAATAGACACCATAGAAGTATTCGATTATCCAAAGACCAAATTGGTGATGGATGGATTGTGTTTGAAACAGCCTATCAGAATTAAACGTTCAGCTCAGAGCAACAACGAAAGTACCGAAATGAATTATGAATGGTTTTACAATGGTAAAAAAGTCAACTTAAAGAGCGATTCATTGGTGATGCCGCAGGGAAGAGGTATACAGAAGTTCAGAATGATTGCAGAAAATGCAGGTAAATGTAAAGATACAGCAGATGCTGAGATCAGAATATTTGCCCCTTATGCTGACTTCAAGATGACTGACAAGTTTGCTTGTTTGGGCATGCCCATAACGTTTATCAACCTCTCAAGTTCTGATACCGGATTGTCTACATTCAATTGGGATTTTGGTGATGCTAATTCTGCTAGCGGTAAAGACCTTCAGCACATATATGATCGTCCGGGTGAATACAATGTCAGATTGATTGCTGTCGATAAGTTGAATTGCGCAGACACCATGATAAAGCCTAAATATGCTGTAGTAGGCGATACCATTGCACCACCATTGGTGCCAATAAGAAGGGTTTCTGTGCTCAATGATCATGCAACTGAATTGGTTTACTCCAAATTCCCTAATTTCGATTTCAATTCCTATCAGATCTATAAAGAAAACAATGGCAGGTATTATAAGATCGGAGAGGTCAAACAAGCTGAAGACACTTTATTCAGAGACAATCTCGTGAATACTTTGGACCAATCATATTGTTATAAGATCAAGACCAAAAACCTCTGTTTATTGGAGTCCAATATCAATGAATCAAAAGAACATTGTACCATTGAAACCAAATCAAAAGGCTTATTTGAGGCCAATTTGGTGAATTGGTCGCCTTATGTAGGGTTCGATTCAATTGCTCATTATCAAATATGGAGGGCCGATTATACCGACAAAAACAACTATCAACTCATAGATTCGGTAAATGGTGTCACATTCAAATACACTGATACCAATATCGCTTGTTTTACAAGAAGAAACTACAAAATCAAAGCCATACAGTTTGGTGGATTTAGAGAATATTCATACAGCGATACGGCAAGCGCTAAACCTAGTACCATCAATACCACTACACCAAACTATACATGGAGAACTACTGTAGA
Source organism: Bacteroidia bacterium (assembly GCA_036405075.1). Taxonomy (GTDB): domain Bacteria; phylum Bacteroidota; class Bacteroidia; order NS11-12g; family UBA955; genus JABMMZ01. The sequence goes on from DASWYG010000295.1 coordinate 3,271, forward strand.
AAACAATGATTACACCCGTTTGGAATGGTTGAACAATGCCTGGAGTAGAAATGGCATAAAAGGTTATTTGGTGAGCAAAACTTTTGCCGATGGAGGCACTATTTTTAACAACAAATATTTTGAAGCCAACGATACCATATTGGATGATCAAACAGTGAATGTCAATAAGTACAGTTATGTTTATACCATGCGTGGTATCGACAATTGTAACGATACCACACCTTGGAGCAATCCTGCTCAAAGTATCTTATTGAAAGGCTGGTTTGATGAATCCAAAAATAAACCTGCCATATCATGGAACCATTACAGACAATGGGATCAGGGCATTTCTTATTATGAAATAGAGAGAAAATTGCCTGATGGCAGCTTTACGGTCATTGGCAAAGTTTCTTCAGACATTAACACATTTGTTGACATGAGTGCCGAAGACAATTGCGCTCCGGATTATACATACAGGGTAAGAGCCGTAAGCAATACGCATTTGTCATACAACCAATCCACCTTCAGTTTGTCGAATGAAACTTTGGTATTGCCATATTCTAAGTTGTTTGTACCAAACGCATTCAGTCCTGACGCTAATAAGATCAATGAATCATTCGGTCCAAAAGGTCAATACATATCCAAATACAACATCAAAATATACAACCGTTGGGGTGAGTTGTTGTTTGAGTCGAGCGATTGCATGGCTCAATGGAATGGTCAATACATGGGAGAAACCTGTCAGCAAGACGCTTACTTATACATCATAGAAGCAAAAGGTGCCGACAACAAACTCTACAACTTGAGTGGTACTTTCCACCTGTTGCGTTAAAGCTCGTTGTAAGCTTTAATGAATCTAGCACCTAAATTCTTATATGGAGGAATATAATCTTTGAATTGAGGATTGTCTTTCAGTTTGATGGTCACTTGTTTCCAAATGTCAATCCATACCAAATCTTTTCCGCTTCTGATGGTTTCTGTAATTTCCTGAATAAGCACTGTATTAACAGCCATTGTACCCACTTGTTTGGTGCTGATAATTTGCACATCAAATGCATTTTCCATGGCTTTACTGATGTTTTGATAGCCACCACAACTGCCAAGAATGGCCACTTTGTTGCTGTTGGTCATGTTGTCGAGTGTGTTTTCAATGTAGTAGCTGTGACCTCTGTGCACCACCAGGTCGGGAAAGCGGCCTTTAGTTGCAAAAAGCGTTTTGAGGTCATTGCGGCCCGCTATTTCAAATTGAGGCTTATTGGCATATATTTCCATTTTGCGCCCTTTTATGCTCTTAAAAATAACGTAATGACCCTTGTCTTCTTTTTTATAGAGTGCGATGGGATACAAATTTACCCAACTGTTGAAGGCGGCGACACCATCTTCATCATCAAAAAAGAAGTGCTGTTGTATGTGTATGCTGTCGGGAAATAGATCAGCACTGCTTACCCTGTCGAGGTTCGGAATGTTAAAAGAATATGCAGTGTTGTAAGATTCGATTTTACCGCCTGTCAGTTTCAACAACAAACCATAAATTTTTATTCCATGATCGTTGTTGTTGACGATACAGGATTTCAATTCTCGCTCTATCGTTTGCAGGAAAATGGTTTTGAATTTCTCATTCTCCAAACTGCCATAAGTATCTGCAACATCAACTGCGGGGGCCAGATTACCGCCATAGTTGTACAATCCACCAGCAAACATGGTGATCAAAGCATTGGCTTGAGAATCGTTCATCGTAGCGAAGAAATCATCCAATTTGTTGTAACCAGCGCATTGTTTGATGAACACTCTGAATCGATTGAATTCGACTGTTTTTAAGAATTCATAACCCGATTTGATCTTTCTTTTCGCCATCATGCGTTTGTACATGCCCAGAAATGTAGAAGTGAATATTTCTTGCGGACAGTAAACGATAGAAGTATAAATTTCTCTGGCCTGATCTTGCTGTATGGGTTCAAATCGAACGGTGTCTTTTTCTTCGTGACGAAGATTGATCTCAACAACTTTTTCCATGCTAATGGCTTCCAGTTCTTCTTCAACGGTATAATCGGCTAAAATGTCTTTTCTATTTCTCAATTCGATCAGAGTCTTGTAAAACTTATCAGGATCTTGAGAGATCTTTTCAGCCTTTTCTATACTCATGCCATTGTGTTCTATGAGTTCTATGAGTGCGTATGCTTTGGATTGAGTGCCATAAAGATCAAATATTTTGCAGAGCAATTGTGCAATTGAATCTTTTGAGTTTCTAACCGCACGGTCTACAATGTGATTGGTACCTAAATACTGCTTGATGGCTCCTGGATCAATGCGGGTTAGTGCCATTACCACCTGATTGCCCAGAGGCGTGTAAGCCAGATCGCGAAAGATGTTCAATACATCAATGGGGTAAAATTTTGCTGCATATACCCAAAAGTCTTTTGCATACGCTTTGGTGTTGATGATGTCACTCAAATGAATGCCGGTTTTTAATTCAGTTTTAAGCAATTCAAGTTCTCGCTTATCATTTTTGAAGGCAATCAATTGAGCAGCAATTTCCATGTTTTTGAATTGCAGAGAAATGTGTGAAACATCGCTTCGTTTGATCTTTTTCAGGTACTCAAAAATGCCTCGGGCCATTACCTGAGCTTTAGCATTTTCCATGCTTCTCAAGTCTTTTTGCATATCATCAACTTTGGTAATGAATATACCTGTGGCAACTTTATTTTGAGAGTTATTTCCTACTGAGATCAGTGAATCTAAATCGCCATCCAGAATATCGATTCTGTTTTGCTCCTGATCGATCTGCAACAACCAATCGAGTTTTTGGGCAAATTGGTTTTGCCAAATAAACAGAAAACCTATAATTAGCGCGACTTTTCTCATACCTATGATTGTTTTTCCAAAAATGATGCCATAAAGAATCAGTTGCAAAATGGGCATAAAGACCATTAAAAGCAAATGAGGCAGATGTTCATAATTCAAATTAACACTTGTGAAGCCTTTAGAATGGCAGATGCGCATGAAGACAGGCAGTTGATATTTCTAATGAGATTTCAAAAAGTGTGATTATTTTTTTGAGTCTCATAAGAAATGCGTTAATTTCGTATAAACCTAATTCAATCAGGCATGTACAATCAAAAAACCTTTATTCCAATAGTTGTAATAATGATGCTTTTGTTTGCATCTTGCAGGGCTAGGTTTTACACACCCAATCGACATGTGGTACCACTGTTCAGGGAGAAAGGCAATTTATTTGCTGATTTTTCTTCCAATTTGATCAATAAATACGATGTCACTGCGGGTTATGCAATCACAAACAACATTGGCGCTTATGCAGGTTATGGATACTCTGGTCAATCAATAGGCAGTGACAGCGGAGGATCAAATAAATACACTTATGTTGGAAATGGTCTGAATTTGGGATTGGGTTATTTCATCAATAAGGAACAAAGTCAATCCTCGAGATTTGAAATCTATGGCGACTATTATTCGGGGAACTTCAGAAACAAAGTCAGTGGTAATGACAAGGAGTATTTCAATGGCAATTTTCAACGTTATGCCATCGTGCCAACATTTGGCTATTATTCGGCAGATAGCAGATTTGCAATAGCATATACACTAAGGGCAGCAATGCTAAAATTGAGCAATGCCAGTTATTCGAGTTCTCAGTTTTGGTCG
>DASWYG010000296.1:0-10580 GCA_036405075.1 Bacteroidia bacterium
GAATGTAGATGTCCGGGTGAGGTCGTAATTGCCTCCCAAAAGTCTGCCGCTGGATTTAAATCCTCTTTGAGAAATCAGCAACTCGGGCTGCACTGCAATCAATCGCACCAAAGGTATAGTTGCAAAGGCGCCTAATGCCAAACCTGTTTTTGGGTTAGCAACAAATGCCTCACCATCTGAATCGTAAACATTTGAAATGTTGGTGCCAATCTTAACACCAAATGTGAAATTGTCTCTCAACGCTTTGTCCTGAGCCTTGCCAATCATTGGTATAATCAATGTGATCATTAACAAATGAAAGTTGCGTACAACTTTAAAATGCCTCTCTAGAAAATTAATCATTAATCCTTTTGCAGATTTTCTTAAGTTGAATAGTATCATGTTATTGTGGTTAATGTGAAATCAAGCGATGGTCTATCCTCTTCCTCTTACTCTTGCTCTTAGTCTTAAAATTTCAATTAGCTAATGAGAGAAAGACTAAATCATCGTTTGTATTTTCACTTCACAAAGGTGTAGTTTATGCCAGATTCTTATGTTACAAGATTGATACAGAGTTTTGTAATATTCACACTTCGATTTCATTTTCACCGCAAACATTTCTGTTTGACCTCATACGATTTGCTAATTCTATTGTCTTGTTCTAAATTTGATTGTACTTTTTTATTGTTTTTATTGATTATTATGAATTTTGTTTTTTTATTTCTTACATTTGCTTCTGTCCTTCGGGATATTTTCCCTCCAATTCTCTATTTTGTCATTAGCTTTTACTCATTTCAATTCTTGCCTTCATTATGAAAAGGCTATCGTTGTCAATATTGATTTTATTCCTCAATGGAATGAAACTACTAGCATCGCACATAGTAGGAGGGGAGATGACTTACCAATATGTAAGCAACTCGGGTAGCAATACCAATTATAAAGTTGTTCTTTATTTGTATGTGGATTGTAAAAATGGTCGATCAGAATCCATTGCACAGGATAAATTGGGTTACATTCATGTATTTGCAAAATCAAATGCCGGCGTCTATTCTAATTACAACAGTTATGTTCTAAAAGACGCAATGACCGGTCCGGTGCAGGTTTCTGATGTTAAATACAACTGTATCCTCAATAAACCTGAAGTATGTGTCGATAAATACACCTATACCATCAACATTACATTGCCAAACAATCAAAACGGTTATGTAATTTCGTTTGAACGTTGTTGCAGAAATTCAACTATTACCAATATCAACCTGCCGGAAAATACCGGGGCCACCTATTGGTCAGCAATACCAGGCAGCTCTCTGGTCAGTAAAAACAGCAGTCCTTATTTTAAAAGTTTACCCCCCAATTTCATTTGTCTAAATGCACCACTTTCTTTCGATCACAGTGCCATTGATAACGATGGTGATTCATTGGTGTATGAGCTTTTTACACCTTATAATGGAGGAACTGCCAATAACCCTTCACCCCAAAAAGGTCAAGCCACCAATCCTTCCAAATATACAAACGTCAATTGGTTGAATGTTAATGGTTACAATGTGGCCAATCAAATCGACGGTCAACCCGGATTGAGCATCAACCGCAGCAACGGAAAGCTTACACTCACTCCAACCGTAGCAGGGCAATTTGTTATAGGCATTAAAGTACTCGAATACAGAAATGGCGTATTGATAGGCGAAACCAAACGCGATTTGCAATTCAATGTCAGCAATTGTGTGTTTTCAGTCGTTTCATCACTGACAGCACCTTTGCTCAATTGCAGCGAAAGTGCCATCAATTTTAAAAACCTAAGTCAAGGCGCTACCGAATACCATTGGGATTTTGGTGTCACCAATCTGATCGACGATACTTCTATCATCAAATCCCCTAGTTACAACTACCTCAACTCTGGTAATTATACAGTTAAACTCATTTCTAAAAACTCAAGTTGTGCCGATACTTTCGAGTTTGATTTGGCTGTAGTGAAGAAATTTGTCACCCAACTGCCTAAAGATACAGTCTATTGTGGTCCTTTTACTGCAGAACTCAAATCGAATCTGTTTAACAAAAATTATTTATGGAATACCAATGAAACCACCAATGCCATCAAAATCAATAAGGCCGGTATGTATTGGTTAAGAGTAACAGAAGGACCTTGCACCTCATCTGATTCCATTAATGTATACAACGGTTTGAGTAAAATCGATCTAGGTAGAGATTCTGTTATATGTGGCGATAATTTAACCCCTTTTGTGTTTCAGGGTGTTTCCGGTTATATCTCTTATCTATGGAACGATCAAACACAATTGCAAAGTGTCAAGATCAATCAGGCAGGTATTTATTCAGTAACGGCAACAGATGATCTTGGCTGTAAGTCAGTGGACAGCATTCAGTTTACAATGTACCCTTTTCCCAATCCAAACTTGTTGAGGGATACCCAAATTTGTGAAGGTTCTTTCACCTTGTTGAACGCAGCTAACCCGGATGCGAAGTTTGTCAATGAAGATCAATTCAAATGGAACAATGGTGCAACCACTTCGTCTATTTCGGTTTCTAAACCCGGAACCTATTCAGTTATAGTCAACAATGCTCACTGTTCGGTATCTGCATCTGCCAAAGTTTCGAATTATGTTTCGGATCTGGAATTGGGACAAGATACTTTTTATTGTGGCACCGTAAGCCGCACTTTCAAATTGTCGGATCAATACGTTTCATATTTATGGGATGATTTTTATGGTTCAAATGTTTATTTGCTGACACAAGCAGGCAAATTGAAAGTTGCAATCGAAACTGTCAATGGTTGCATATTCACAGATTCTGTAACAATCACACAATTCCCGGTTCCTGATGCAAAACTTGCGAATGATACCGATGTCTGTGTGTCGACTTTGGTGCACATAGAGGCAGCTGCAGGAATGAAACAATATGAGTGGAGTACAGGTGCCAATACATCCTCAATAGACGTCAGAGATGCCGGGAAATACAAAGTCACCATTACGGATGTCAATTCCTGCAAAGTGAGTGACAGTATGTCCATCTTTCACAATGGCAATGCACTGCCTTCAGAGATGTATATGCCGGATGCATTTACACCAAATGATGATCAGATCAATGATTTATTTCCCAGTAATCAATACAGTGATCCGGGAACTGATTATAAATTGTCTTTGTTCAATCGCTGGGGAGAACAGATATTTGAAACTAGCAATCCTGCGCAACAGTGGGATGGTACTGTAAATGGAGACAAAGCACCTGAAGCTGTTTATGTGTTTTTGGTTAATTATGTAGGCTGCGATGGAACTGCTAGAACATTCAGAGGTACTTTCACTTTGTTGCGTTAACGCTGCGATTTAAAAATTTCTTAAATTGTCGATCATGAATTTAAAGAGCAATCAAAAAATCATCATTCATATTCTGGGCATACTGGTGTTCTTGTCTTTACCTGTATTGTTTTCGCCGGATTTTCCAAATGTGGTGAACCTTTTTAAACTCAGAGGGTTTTGGTCCGATTTTACTTTTCATCTATTGATGTTGCTCTTCTTTTATGTCAATTATTTTTGGTTGAGCGAAAAATTAATGGCTAAAGGAAAATACCTTGTATATACCATCATTGTCGTGGCTACATTTTTCATCTTCGAATACACAGCTCTGAAATTGCCAAAACTGTGGGTGTTGGAATCGCATTTTAAACCCAGTACAGAAATGCAAAAGCACTTTCACAATTTGCCAAAGAAAATGATGTTTAAACACAACCGTTTTTTTGGATTCGATTTTGCAAAACACCTTTTTCAATTCACCTTGCTTATCACCATTGGCAATTTGGTTCGCGTAGACAGGAAACGCAAATTGGCTGAGAATGAAAAAACTGAAATGGAGCTTAATTTTTTGAAAAGTCAGATACAGCCTCACTTTTTATTCAATACGCTCAATGGCATCTACGCATTGTCACTCGAAAAGTCTGAGTATACCCCAAAAGCCATCGTGAAACTCTCTGAGATGATGAGGTATGTGTTGTATGATTCGGGTAAAAACGAAGTTAAACTGGAACAAGAGATCAATTACCTAAAAAATTATATCGAATTGCAGCACTTGCGCCTTACCGATAACGTAAAGCTCAAATTTGATCTTAATTCAGAACCAAGCACCTTGCAAATTGCACCTATGATATTGGTGACATTCATAGAAAATGCATTCAAATATGGTGTAAGTACAGAAATTCCATCTAGAATTGAAATTGAGCTAACTTTGAAAAATGGTAATTTACATTTAAAGGTGTACAACGATAAGGTGAATCCCGGTAAAGTTGAAGAAGTGAGGCAGATCGGTCTTAAAAACACCATATCCAGATTAAATCTGTTGTATGAAAATAGGTATCAATTGAACATTAATGACAATGAGTTGTTTTTTGAAGTAAACCTCAACATTCAATTAAAATGATAAAAGCAATTGCAATAGACGATGAGCCACTGGCTTTAAGGATCATTCAATCATTGTGTAATGTTTCAGATGATGTACAATTGGTTTCAACTTTCACAGCAACCAATTCAGCCCTCACATTTCTGAAAGACAATGAAATAGATTTAATGTTTGTTGACATCCAAATGCCGGGAATCAATGGCATGGAATGGGTGAAGTCTTTGGAAAATCGACCAATGGTGGTGTTTACCAGTGCATTTGCCGAATATGCAGTTGATGGATTCAATGTTGATGCTGTAGACTACCTTTTAAAACCAATTTCTCAAGAGCGATTTTTACAAGCGCTGCTCAAAGTAAAAAACTTCATGAAAGCGTCAGAGCAGAATGCTAATGAAAATGAAGTATTCGTTAAATCCGGACACAATAGGGTAAGAATTGAAATCAATCAAATCACTTATATTGAGGGTTATGATGATTATTTGAAAATACACAGAAACAATTTAGGTCCGGTAGTTGTGAGGATGACCATGAAAAAAATGCTGGAATTGTTGCCGGATGGAAAATTCATTCGAATACATAAATCATTTATTGTACCACTGGATCAGTTGGACAAGATCAGTACTCATTATGTACAAGTAAAAGGCAAAGACATTCCAATTGGCAAAACATACAAAGAACAGATCAAAGGAATTTTTTGACACCTTCTTGTTACTGATTTACTATACCTCATAAATCACTTATTCACCTCAATGATTTCTGAGCAGCTTCACTTAGTTTTAATTTTACAAATGCATAGATACAGCGGTTAATAGCTGTTGTTCATTAGCATTTATAAGACAATGTGCGCGGAATTGAATTCAGACGAAGGTCGGTAAATGGTTGGTAGGTTTCCGCAGGTGTGCAAAACACTTCATATCGATAGAAAACGGCATTTCATTTATTGATTTGTCGTTTTTTTTTAATTCGAATTAGTCACCAATTTGATGTTAAATGCAGGATTCTTTACATGACCGTATAATCTCAACCACAGTGGCAGATACATTTCTGTTCCTCTGGCCTGACCAATATCTCCAAGATCGATGATGTTGTTTTCCATCCAACCGATTTGCATCAGCAATGCTTTTACCTTATGCTTAGCATCTGCATCATTGCCACATATAAATGTACTATGATCGCCTCCATTTATCAATCCGGGATTTACCATAATTCCGCACCAAATGGTATTAAGTGCCTTTACCACTTTGGTGTTAGGAAATGCTCTTTGAATGCTCTCACCCAAAGAATCCGTATTTACCGGTTGTAGCACCGGAGGCATACCATTAGAAGAATCTAAGGGATTGGCCAAATCGATCAAAATTTTGCCATTCAGTGCTTTTTCACCTGCCAATTGTAAGGCATTGAGGCTACCCATACCTGAAGTACAATTGAATAGTATTTCACCAAATAGTGAACAAGTTTCAAAAGTACCTATCTCGGTTTTTGAACCATGCTTCTCTTTGAAAATTCTAGCTTTCTCGTTGTCTAAACTGCGAGAACCCATCATGACCTGATGACCAAGTTCAATCATTTTTGAACCAATGGTTTGACCTACATTACCTGTACCTAATACACCTATTTTCATATTTTTGATGTTAAAATTGTATGTCAAAGTAAAGCAAATTCAATGATGATGTAGCAAAAAAATACCCCCGTTTTCGACGGGGGTATTCCTATATTGTTGTAATTTAATTCTTAGTTGATAGACATTTTACGGGTAACAGAGTAAGCACCAGTGCTCACAGTGTAGAAGTAAATGCCTGCGGACAATCCATTAGAATCAAGGTTCAGGATATGATTACCTGCGTTCATTTCACCAAATGATTGTGTTGAAACTACTTTACCATTGATGTCGGTGATCTCAACCGTGATGTTTGAATTGGCGTTCAACCAGATCATAACTTCAGTGTTGCTGTTGAAAGGGTTAGGATAGTTTTGAGAAACTACAAATACTTCTTTAGCAGCATTAAGGTCATTCACAGATACACTTTGAAGTAAACCGATTTCATTGTTAAGGATTTTTGATACAGGGATAGCAGCATACATGATGTCATTGACACCTGTTGGGTGGTTGTTGTCAGCGGTGCTATTGTTTTGCAAGTTGGTACCTGCATTGTCGTCTCTTTGGAAGATCATGTGAACAAAACCATTTGATTGTTTACTCAAACAAGCAAATTCTTCTTCAGAACCTTGCCATTGAGTAACGTCTTGTGGAGCGCTCCAGGTTTTACCGGTGTCTATTGAATGTACCATGTAAATGTCTCTTCTGTTGACGTTGTTGTCATCAAAATCTTGTTCCAATGGCATTGAGAAACTAACGAATATATTGCCATTGTCATCCAAACTGGCAGAAGGAGCATGCAACAATGAAGTGTTACCCAATCTTGCTACTGAGAAAACGTTTGTGTTTTTTAATGCTGCCGGCACTTGTCCGTTTGCATCCAGAGCATTCCAGCATCCAGGAGAGAATTCCAAAGAATCTGTTCCATCTCTGTCGAATTGAAGGCCACCTGCAATAACTTCAGAAGTTTTGCGGTATTCGTTCCAGTAACCCAATTGGCTGGTAGCAGGGAAGAAGTTATAACCTGCAGTTGCAGTATCATCTTCTAATACACTGGTAACACCCCAGAATACGTGAGCATTTCCTTTTTTATCGATCAATACATCCAATGAGCCATCGCTGCAATTGGTTCTAGGAATCAATTTGTTGCTTTTATAAGGAGCAAATGGGAATGTGTCAACAATGTACATGGTAAAATTGTCTCCGTTATCTGTTGATTTCCACATAAGTACATTCTCTGCCAATCCACCTGTTACGATGGCTACAATTGAATCACGAATGTCTATCGCATAATTGTCTCCACCGCCATCATTTACTTTACTGGTATCGTATCCAGGTAATAAAATGTGTTCTTTGTCCCAAGTTTGACCACCATCTTTAGAACGGCTATAGGTCATTGGAGCCAAAACACCGTTGATTCTTGGAGCTCTTGGGTCACCAGCCTGAGATGAATCTGAATAGCTGGCTACACAATGGAAGTAATTACCACTGTTAACCACTCTGCCCCAGATCGGTCTTCTTTGATTTTGTGACAAAATGCTAGAACCAACAGTCCAGCTGGTGCTACCGATGCTTTGATTGGACGATTTTACAAATCCTCCGATTGCAGCATCATGTGCCATCACCCATTCTTTGCCATTGTTTAAGCCGATAGATGGCCATCCCAAACGCAAATTTTCGATTCTTACAGTAGGGTTGGCAACGCTTAACCAGTTGGTGCCATCGTAGTGGTTGTAACCAGTACCACGATTGCTGTATGCTGCATCGTTAGAAGTGGTCCATACTGCAGATATTGTGCCGTCAGGCAATAACATCATTCTTCTTCCTATACTGGCATTGGTTTGAAGATCGTAATAAGTAGAACCGATTTTAACAAAATCATAGGAAATAACGCCTCTTTTTTTGTCTGAATTTGGTTGTACTGCAGGTGTTTTAACAGTAGAGTCCGCTGGTTTATCAGTGCTGGCTATGCTCGACTCTGATTCCACGGCTACTTTGCTGTAGGTAGTCGTCTTATTGATCTTCGCAGCATCTTTGTTGCTCTGCGAAAATGCCAAAAACGGCACTACCAAGGCTGAAATAAGTAATTTTCTTTTCATGATTAACAAACTATATTTTTTCTTTAAAGGTGTAAAATTAATTTAAATTTGATTAAAATGAAACATTTAGACTCAGTTTTGGTTCTAAATTGAGCCTTTTTAGAGTTAAATGATATCCACAATATGGCACAAATTGGACTAAACCAATTTTAAATGAGCCGGAATTTCTGCAATTCTTAGAATTTTGACGACCATTTCTATCATCAACTGCCCTTCATCTGTGCCGGTATCATTAACACCTTTTGAACGCAAATCGTAGTATTTCAAGTTTCCAAAAATGTACTCGATCATTTGCGGTGTAAAATTTACGGATGCCTGTCTGTAGTCTTCAACAAAAAACTCATTTATGCCTAAGGCAATGGCAATGTCTTTTCGGGGTTTGCTTTTTACAGTGTGATAGGTGTATACTTTGCTGAAAAAAGAAAACAGATTGGCAATGATAGGAATAATGGGATTCTGCTTGGTATTAGAGGCAAAGTAGTTGGCGATTTGTATCGTTTTGTTGAAGTTTTTCTGACCAATAGCCTTCTGTAATTCAAAAATGTTGTAGTCTTTGCTGATGCCAATGTTCTGCTCTATATGAGTAACACCAATGATGGGCACATCTGCTTTCACATTGATCAACATTTTATCAATTTCATTGGAAATTTTGCCCAAATCATTGCCCAAATAGTCAGCGATCAATTGTACTGCTTTTGGATCTATGTGTCGGCCTTTGCCTTTGATGTAGCGCTCTATCCAAGGTGTGATCTCGTAATCGCGCATTCTTTCCGATGTGAAATGGGTGTATTTGGAAAACAATTTACCCACTTTCTTGCGCTTATCTACTTTTTTGCCCTTATAACACAGTACCAAAATGGTTGTGCTCATTGGGTTTTCTACATAATCTTCCAATAAATCTATGTCAGTCAGGTTTTGGGCCTCTTTGATGATCAATAGCTGGTATTCACTCATCATTGGGTACCTTCTGGCTGCCATTTTTATCTCTAGCGGACTGATGTCCTTGCCGTAAGCTATGGTTTGATTGAAACTCTTTTCTTCAGGTTTTAATACCTTATCCTCTAGTTCTTTGGTGATTTCATCAATGAAAAAGGTTTCATCTCCTTCCAGCAAATAAATCGGGGTGAACTTCCTCCTGCTGATGTCACCGATGATCTGGTCGAATTTTATGCTGGTTTGATTGGCCATTATGTACTAGTTTCGCAGTGTTGTCACTGAATTTTAAGGCTTACAAGTTTAATACAAAAGAGGCGGAAGGTAATACACGAATTTTCGACATTGTCAGAAAAAAATTTGTAATACTAACGCCGGAAGAGTGGGTAAGGCAAAATGTCATCCATTACCTGATAGAAGATATTGGCGTTCCTGCAGGACTCATCAGTGTCGAAAAAGCTATTGTTTTCAATGAAATGAGCCGCCGTTTTGATCTTTGTGTGGCCGGTCGCAACGGTCAACTTTTGCTCCTTGTAGAATGCAAAGCACCCAATGTGCAATTGTCTCAAAAGACTTTAATGCAAACAGCAGTCTATCAAAAGGTATTAGGAGTCAAATATTTATTTATTACCAACGGACTCAATCACCTGTTCCTTTTAGCCGAAGACACTGTTAATCCTCCTGTGCAGTTGTCTGAATTGCCCCATTATTCGCTCTGGACTTGAAAGGATTTCTTTTTTTCCATTCATCTCCAATTTGATTCTCAAACCATTTGCCCATGGTGTTCATCGCCAATCTTACAATCCCCGGGCGCAACCACACATAATTGAAATTCTCTACAGCATAAGCCCCTGCATTTGCTTTGGCTTCTCTGGCCGTGCGTCCCATTTCAATATGGCTATACCTTTTCTCAATCGCTTGCCTGATTCCATCAAATAAAATATTGAAATACAAATTGTATTGTTGATTGTAGTCATAATCCAATCCAATGTAATGTATTTCCATTTTCCGCTTCGGATCATAATAAATATGACTGCTGAATGCCACCAGTTTTTCTCCCAGATAGTATCCAAATACTTTGAAACTCTCGCCCAATCCGAGTTTCATTTGAAGGAAATAATTAGAATTTAATATCCCTAATGCCAATGTTTGTTGACCTACAATGTTCATGTAAAGTTCATTCATCCTTACTTTTTCTTGTTCGATCATATTGGCATCCATGTCTATGGTATTGATTCTACTAAGACTTTTAACGATTTTTAAAGCCCTTTGCCTGTATTTACGACTCAAATCCTGAATGTAATCATCAAAGCTGTTCCAATGTTCATCGATGCTAAGCTCCATCGTCAGATCCTGATTGAATGCCTTAAAACCATGACAGCTGAATTGTATGCTCGAAAATTCTTTGGAGCAATCTTTTACCAATATGCCGCAAAAGTCTCTTTCCTGTTTTACCATTTTACGGTAAAGCTTCAATATGTCAAAAATCTTTTCTTTATCGGCCTTATCTTTAAAATAAAATCCTTGAAAATTGACCCTGAAAATGTTTCCGCAAACCAGAATATCTGCTG
>DASWYG010000297.1:0-9716 GCA_036405075.1 Bacteroidia bacterium
GCGGCCTCAAGCGCTTGCAGTGCTTCAACATTGATGTGTTCAATTTCATAAGTAAGCACATCGCAATATTCTGCCAACTCGTTGATTTTTTCGGCATCCATCAAATCGCCAATAACGTGATGATTGGCTATGTCCGAAGCAGGTGAGCCGGCTGCATCTAAAATATGGTATTTAATGTTCCAGGGTTGTCCTGCCTCTATCAGCATTTTTCCCAATTGACCCCCGCCTATAATGCCTATTGTCTTTTTAGAAGGTAGCATAATTTTAAGGCTGCAAAAATAGTCCTTTTAACGTTTACCCTCTATGCGAGCTATGAAGTTTTTACCCGATAAGTTTTCAAAAGAATCCAATAATGCGATTTTGTAAATATTGTCGAGTCGTTTAAATTCCTCATTTCTTACAAAACTTGAGCGAGACAAAGGTCCATCTTCATTGATCCAATCGGTGATGATGACTCTGTTTGATAGTAACAATTTGTTGATTGATGCGGTATCGATTGCTTTAGGAGAGAGTAGATAGGGTCTTGACTTAAATCCACTTTCATAAGTCAGTCGATTTTCAACCAATGCCTTGTTTTTCCAGAGATAATATTTTTGAGTATCCTGACTTGATAGTTTTATTTGTTTCGAATTGTTGCCCAAATCAAATTGATTGGCAGGCATTATACCAAATACTAAATTCCATATAAATATGGCGATGCCAATGTTACCAATGATTTTACCATTGTCAAACTCTAATATCAATCCAAACAATAGAACAGTTAAAAATGGCAACATGACCAAGAATTCGGCATTTCCGGAAGAAACAAATGCAAAAAACACATGCAATGTAATGGCCAAAAGTGGAAAAAGGATTAGGGTTCTGCTGGGACTTCTTTTCAATCGCAATGCGGTTTTAAAGAATAAACCTCTAATAGCAAAAAACAAAACCAATAAAATGGCCAAGGTAAATGGAAATGAATGTTTGCTCAGAAGAACAGTGATGCGACCATGAATTTGAATAAATGATCTAAAAGAGTTGATCAATGTTAAAACCACTGAGTTTAAGGAGGTATTAATATTTGCACCACCTCTTTTGTATTCGCCGGCAATGAAATTGATAAAACTTGAGGCAGAATGGGAAGTCAATTGATATACCAAACCGTAAGCCAATGGCACTAAAAGCAGTAGGATACAAAATTTATATCCGGCGTATCGTCTGTCTTTTCTTTTCAAAAAAGCGTGAACAGCCATTGAAATTGCCCACCACAATTGAACTTCATGCACCAAAATGGCCAAGGCTGAAAAAAGTCCGGCCAGGTATAAATTAATATCCGATTGCTGGGATTTCTTAACGTAAAAGTAAAGAGAAGTGATCGATAAGAATATTGGTATCACATAGGTTTCTGCATCAGTGGCATATCGCATGAAACCAAAACTTGAACAGGCTATGAATGCCAGATAGCTCGAAACATTAGAAGAGATGTTTAAATGATTCAGTGTTTTTCTGAAAACAAGAAAAGTAGAAATACCGAAACCAGCATTCATGATGAAAAGCGAGTTCAGGGCTTCAATTTTTGGATAAAAAAGTTGAAAAAACTGGTGAAATAAAAGTCCAATACAGTTATAAAGTAGATGATGAGAATTGAACAGTTCGGTTTTGTGTTTTACACATGATGCATAATACCAGGAGTCGGCATCAGCATTGTTAGTGGGCATAAAGAAGTATACCATGGATAGTAAAACCACGGTTAAGTATTTGAGGTAATACTTTTCGAGACGATTAGATTTCAACTGTTTGTCCAATTGAATTTCTCACTTCTACGATGGATTCGATCAATTCGATGTTGTTTTCCACGCCATTACCTATCACCAAGATATCGGCTCCAGATTTGAATAACTCCAATGCTGTTTTCCCATTTCTAATTCCACCTCCAACAATTAAGGGGATTTTAGTTGATTTTTTTACTGCGTTTATGGTTTTGCCCGGTACATGATTCATAGCGCCACTTCCGGCATCTAAATAGATGCATCTCATACCCATGAATTTGCCTGCAAGTGCTGTGGCTACTGCAATATCAGGTTTGTCTGAAGGGATTGGTTTGGTATTGCTGATATAGCTAACAGAGGTTTCTCTGCCGCCATCGATCAATAAGTATGCTGTAGAAACGATTTCCAAATTGGAAACGGATAGACCTGGTGCTGATACGACTTGTTTGCCAATGAGGTATTCCGGGTTTCGGCCACTTAGTAATGAAAGAAATAAGATGCCATCGGCTTGTTCGTCAACCATGAATTCATTGCCGGGAAATAAGTAAACCGGTCCGTTGAAGCTTTGTTTGATGATTTGTAAAGTTTCGGCGAGTACACCTGAAGTGATCAAACTTCCTCCAACAAAAATATAGTCTACCTGAAATTCATTGCATAGCTGTACAATATTGGATACACTCTCATTGGATTGGTCGGGGTCAATTAAGACCGCCAAAGCTTTTTTTCCATTGGCAATAGGTTTGAAAAAATCTTTTTTCGATGGCGTCATAAAATTCTTGAATCCCTTATTTTATGAGGGTAAAGGTATGACATATTTTTAGAATATCAAGTAAAGAAGACTGTATTTTTTGTTTTCAACAAGGTGAAAATTAAGACTGGTAAGGGTTTTAAGATTTCTGTGGAAAAGTCCATTTCCTATTGTGCTGAGGGAGGGAGTAGTTTTGAAGGACTTCTTTGCAAAATTCTGCACTGAAGTCATTTTTATTTTAGTTTAAATCAACACAAAAAACGCAATCATCAGCTTATGAATCAGAACCTAGACCAAATGAAGAAGGGCCTCAAGTTTACGAGGCAAAACACAAAGGACGGGGTATCACCATACGACCTGTTCCAGTACGAATACCGAACCTCGGTAATCAAAAATCCGGGTGGGGACATTGTATTCGAAATGAAAAATGTAGAAGTACCTTCTTCATGGAGTCAAGTGGCGACTGATATTCTGGCGCAAAAATATTTCAGAAAAGCTGGGGTGCCTCAAGCCGATGGTACGCTTGGCAGTGAAACCAGTGTCAAAGAAGTGGCGCATCGTATGGCTGATTGTTGGAGACAATGGGGAGAGAAATACGGATATTTTGCTTCCACTGAAGATGCTCAGATATTTTATGATGAATTGGTATATTCCATCATTGGTCAGCAGTCTGCTCCAAATTCACCGCAATGGTTCAACACAGGTTTGCATTCAGCTTATGGCATAAGTGGTAAACCTCAAGGTCATTACTATGTTGACCCTGAGACTGATAAATTGACCCGTTCAACTTCAGCTTATGAAAGACCACAACCACATGCCTGTTTCATTTTATCAGTTGATGATGATTTGGTAAACGAAGGCGGTATCATGGATTTGTGGGTGAGAGAAGCTAGAATCTTTAAATATGGTTCAGGTGTTGGTACCAACTTCTCAAGAATCAGAGGAAACGGTGAAAAATTAAGTGGTGGCGGTACATCTTCCGGTTTAATGTCATTCCTTAAAATTGGTGACAGAGCGGCGGGTGCAATAAAATCCGGTGGAACTACAAGAAGGGCAGCCAAAATGGTATGTTTGGATTTGGATCATCCTGAGATCATGGAGTTCATCAATTGGAAGAAAAATGAAGAAAGAAAGGTTGCAGCTTTGATTGATGCCGGATATCCAAGCGATTATGAAGGTGAAGCTTATGCAACTGTTTCAGGTCAGAACTCTAACAATTCGGTTCGTATACCAAATAAATTCTTTGAAGCCTTAAAGCAAAATGGAAATTGGGACATGGTGGCCAGAAGTACCGGCAAAACCATGAAATCCATTCCGGCCAATGAAGTTTGGAATGCTATAGGTGAAGCCGCTTGGGCTTGTGCCGATCCGGGCGTACAATTCGATGATACCATCAACGAATGGCACACTTGCCCTGAAGGCGGAAGAATAAACGCTTCCAACCCTTGTTCAGAATACATGTTCCTCGACAATACAGCCTGTAATTTGGCTTCATTGAATTTGATGAAATTCTTTGATGTTGAGGGATTAGAATTTGATATAGTCTCTTATGAGTACGCCATCCGTCTCTGGACAACCGTATTGGAAATTTCTGTATTGATGGCTCAATTCCCATCAAAAGAAGTGGCACAATTGAGTTACGATTACAGAACACTTGGTTTGGGATATGCCAACTTAGGTGCATTGTTGATGGTTAGCGGTATTCCTTATGACAGTCCAAAAGCAACTGCTATTTGTGGTGCTTTGACTTCAATATTGACCGGACAAGCTTATGCTACAAGTGCTGAAATGGCTGCAGTAAAAGGTCCTTTCAAAATGTTTGAGAAAAACAAAAAGCACATGATGAGGGTAATGCGCAATCACAGATATGCAGCATACAATACCCCATTGGCTTATGAAGGTTTGAGTATTCCTGCTGTAGGCATAGATCCTCAATACTGTCCTGAAGACCTTTTGAAATCTGCTTGCAATGCCTGGGACAAAGCATTGATGTATGGAGAAAGATTTGGTTACAGAAATGCTCAATCAACTGTTATTGCTCCAACAGGTACCATTGGTTTGGTAATGGATTGCGATACTACCGGTATTGAGCCTGATTTTGCCTTGGTTAAATTCAAAAAATTGAGTGGTGGTGGTTATTTCAAAATCATCAACCTTGCTGTGCCATCAGCTTTGAAAACCTTAGGATATACACAAGAGGAATCTGATGCAATCATCAATTATGCAAAAGGACATGCTACATTGGCAAATGCACCATTTGTTAACCATGAAACTTTAAAAGCAAAAGGATTCAGTCAGGCAGACATAGAATTGATAGAAGCCCAATTGGAAAGAGCATTTGATATAGATTTTGTCTTTAATCAATACACTTTAGGCGTAGATACCATGAAACGTTTAGGTTTCACTGAAGCACAATTCAATGACAGCAATTTCAACCTGTTGAGGGCTTTAGGATTCAAAGCTTCTGAGATCGAAGCAGCTAATGAATATGTAACAGGTACAATGACCATAGAAGGTGCTCCATTCTTAAAAGAAGAACATTACCCTGTATTTGATACAGCCAATAAATGTGGCAATAAAGGCACCAGATTCTTACATGCTCATTCACATATCCGTATGATGGCTGCAGCGCAACCATTCATTTCAGGTGCTATTTCAAAAACCATCAATTTGCCAAATGAAGCTTCAGTAGATGATATCAAATCATGTTATGAGATGAGTTGGAAATTGGGTTTGAAAGCCAATGCACTTTATAGAGATGGTTGCAAATTGTCTCAACCATTGTCTAACAAATCGGATAAAAAATCTGAATCAACTGCTACTGTCAGTGATACCGTTGAAATGGTTGAAAAAGCGGTTGGAGTTAGTCCTACAACCAGAGTTGAAGACCTTACACCGGAAATCGTTTTGGAAGCAGCTCGTTTGATCATCAACAACAGCAACAATGCAGCTTTCAAGCAACAACTTTCATACATTGCCACCAGAAAAGTGTTGCCAAATAAACGTAAAGGATTCACTCAAAAATCAAAAATTGATGGTAACACTGTGTTTGTAAGAACCGGTGAATATGAAGATGGAACATTAGGTGAAATCTTCGTGGATATGCACAAAGAAGGTGCTAGTTTCAGGTCATTGATGAACTGTTTTGCAATTGCTGTTTCAATAGGATTGCAATATGGTGTGCCATTGGAAGAGTATTACGATAAATTCACTTTCAGCAGATTTGAACCGAGCGGTATGGTTGAAGGACATGCCAATATCAAATCAGCAACATCTGTGGTCGACTTTATCTTCAGATTGTTAGGATTTGAATATTTGAACCGTCAGGAACAATTGCACATCAAACCAAAATTGGCTGATGAAATCACCCCGGTTGACACCAATTTCAATATGGCACAAAATGAGATTACTCCAAGTTTGGTAGCTGAAAACGCTTCAGGTGCACCTAAAGTGTTTAAAAAACCAAGCAATCTTCCTCCGAGTATGGGCGATGCTCCGGCATGCAAAAGTTGTGGTAATATCACTGTACGCTCAGGTACATGTTACACTTGCCTGACTTGTGGTACCACCAGCGGATGCAGCTAAGGGCATTTTGTTGATATAACAGTAGTAAAAAAGGGAACGATCGTATTCGTTCCCTTTTTTTATTTTCTGCGTTTTACCGGCATAAAAAAAACCCCAAACATTCGTTCGGGGTCTTTCTTGGCTATTTTTCCTTACTATCTGTAGCAGTTAACAAATGCTTTCCATTGACGTTCTGTTAAGATCTCTTTCATACCTCTTAAGAATTTGTCGTAACAAGATTTCAATTGTTTAGCATGTGACAATTTGATTTTTTTCAAGCCCAGAGTAAATTTTTCTCTTAACTCTTGCATAGATTTTTCAAATTGTGCTTTGGTGATGGTTTGATTTCTAAGTTTGGAGATTAACTCTTTGCGGGCACCTTCGGATCTTTTGATGAGCATTGACAGGCTGTCTCTGTGATCTCTGATGTCTGCAAATTTGCAAGCTTCAAAAGCTTTTACAGACTTTCTGATCATGGCTATTTGTGTATCTGAAAGATCAAGTTTCAGCATACAAGCGAAAAACCTTTTTACATTAGCCCTTTTGTAACCGGCATCATCCATATCAGTTTCAACGATGGTATAAGATTCGGGCAATCCCTCGTTTTCTACTGTAAATTCAGTGGTTTCATCACCACCTGTATAAGTGTCGGTATTGTAAGAGTTGTCGGCATCATTGATGATCAACTCAGGTTGATACTGTGCTGAATCATCTGCAACGACAGTTTCCTTTTTACATCCTGTTGCTGTTGCGATCAGTATCACGGCCATGGTGATACTAGTGTAAATTAAATTTTTGTTCATGACTAATAAGATTTTGTTTCTTGTAGGATTAGTCAGTCGAAAAGTTGAGAGGTTGTCACAAAATGAAAAATAAATTTGTAATTATCACATAATCAAAACAATAAATTTGATTCAAAATTAAATTGATGTCTGTTTTATATTGAAATGAGCAATGGAAAACAAAAAAAGCCCCGAATACTCGAGGCTCTTTTTTTATGACTAATAAAGGGAGGCTTTATCTTCTACATTTTAGAAAAGCATTCCATTGACCGGCAGTCAATATCGATTGCATTTGAGTTAAGTAAGCAGCATAGCAGGCTTTCAATGATTGAGCGTGTGACAATTTGATTGCTCTCATAGAGATAGCGAAATCGGTTCTGAGGTCTTTCATGCCTTGTTTAAATTGAGCATAATTGATAACTGAATCTCTGAAATCTTTTATCAATGCTTTACGAGTTGAATCTGTTCTCATTAACAATGCAAAGATGCTGTCTCTGTGTGCTCTTATATCGGCGAATTTGCAGGTTTCAAAGTCGCTCATTGCTTGTTTGATGTCCATTACCTGAGTATCGGTCAAATTCAATTTGCGTAAGCATTTGATGAAACTTTTACTGCTTCCATGACCTCTTTTCTGACCAGATTCATCCATATCAGAAGCTTCTAATGTATAAGCTTCAGGTAAGCCGTCATTGTCTATGTAAAAGGCATTTGATTCATCACCACCTGTATAATTGTCAGATTTATATGCTTTGTCAGCTTCATCAACCATAAGGTCTACCTGACTTTGTTGTGCGCTATTGTTGTTCACCGCATTTTCTTCTTTCTTGCAACCGGTGAAAATTGCTGTAAGTATCAAGGCTATTGTGACACCTACATAGATTAAATTCTTGTTCATGACTTTATTGATTTTAAATATTGCTTGACCATCATACAAAAACCATGACGCTTGTCCATAAATCAAGAAAACAAATTCAATTGCCAGTAAATCAAATAGATAACTATTTGGACCATTTCTCAATTTGTGTCAAATTGATACAGATTTTCTCTTTTTAAAACACATTGTGTATTTAATTGATGCAACCTATTGCCTTCAGCAAGTCTAATTTTGTATCAATGAAGAACAAAATCTACGTTATCAGATTTATTAGCTTAATTGCAGGTTTTTACTTTTCTATTCATTCAGCTAAGGCTGTTTTGACACCCATTGTCGATTCTATACCAATGTCAGATGGAAGAAAGTTAGCAGCAGATATTTATATACCAAAAGGTATGACTTCCGGTCCGGTGATATTGATACAAACCCCATATAACAGACAGGCAAGCAGGCTAACCGGTTTGCCTATGGGCATCGGTACGAAAGTGGATTCAAGTAAATTTATATTTGTGGTTACTGATTGGAGAGGTTTTTACGGATCTAAAAAAGCAGCTTATATTGGCAGTCCTGATAGGGGAACTGATGGATATTCAACAGTAGAGTGGATAGCCAATCAATCTTGGAGCAATGGCAAAGTTGGCACCTGGGGTCCATCGGCTTTAGGCAAAGTACAATATCAAACAGCACAAAAACGTCCACCACATTTGGTTTGTATCTGCCCTTTGGTAGCAGGTCCGCAGTTTGAGTATCAGGAGTATTTTCCAAATGGAGTTTTAAGGACCGAATATGTAGAACAGTTGGATCAATTGGGATTCGGCTTGACTGCTTCATTAATGGCACATCCATATTACGATGCAACCTGGACTTATGCTGAAACATTGAATCATTATACAGACAGTTTGCAAGTGCCGGTATTGATGATTGGTGGTTGGTATGATCACAATGTTGAATTGATGTTGGATTGTTTTAAAGGCATGATCAATGGACCATCAAGCAATGTAAAAGACAAGCACAAATTGGTAATGGGTCCTTGGGTGCATGGAGGGCATGGTGCAGCAAAAGTTGGAACTTCGCTTCAAGGGCAATTGAGTTATCCAAATGCTGAAGATGTCAATGACAGTATGGCTTTGAAGTTCTTTGATTTTTATTTGAGACAAGTATCAAATTCGTGGAACAGTTTGCCGGTAGTGACCTATTATCAGATGGGTGAAAATAAGTGGTTGAGCAGTAATACTTGGCCTCCAACAGGCATTAGCAATACAGACTATTACATGAATAAATCGGGATTGCTGAGTAAAGTAAGCCCAAGCTCTAACAATGACACACTTTGCTTTACTTATGATCCAACAAAACCTTCACCAACAATTGGCGGATGTACATTGAGAAATGATTTGGATCAGGGTCCTTATGATCAATCAGTATCTGTTGAAAATAAAGGTGATATTTTGGTCTTTACAAGTGATGTGTTGACATCGCCGCTTACCATCAAAGGGAATGTTGTGGTCAATTTAAAAGTATCATCAGATCAATTGGACACCGACTTTGATGTCAGATTAACAGATGTGTATCCGGATGGGAAATCAATGTTGTTGAATGATGCCTGTTTCAGAATGAGGTTCAGGAATGGTTTCACAAAAGCGCTTGAGGCCATGATGACTCCCGGAACTGTATACAATTGTAACATTGAATTGCCTGCAACTTGCATCACTTTTGCTGTAGGACATCGATTCAGAATTGATATCAGTTCATCTAATTATCCTAAGTACAATCGCAACATGAACAATGGGGCCAACATGTATCCCGGTAATTCAACCGATTCACTCTTGAACCCAAATACAGCTTTTAATACAGTTTATGTCAATTCTGTTAACGCATCCAAAGTGGTATTGCCCATTACACCCAACACTGATATTTCAGATATAATTTCATTGGATAGAGTGATGGGTCTTTATCCTAATCCTTCCAATGACAGAGTTTTTGTTTGGAATTCTGTCGCTGAG
>DASWYG010000298.1:0-2809 GCA_036405075.1 Bacteroidia bacterium
TAGTCATCAGGTTATAATCGACCCAAAGTCCACCCATGGTATAGTGTACAGCAGGATAAATCTGCATAGGCTCATTGTATGGATTCACACCGGTGATTTGTTCGTACATGTCAAACAAATTACCGTATTTTTCTTTCACTACTGCTTTACCCAAATTGATAATTGTGGCTTTATCGGCATTGTGAAGATTTTGTTTTGTCGCTTCGATTTTACCGTAACGTTCGATTGCAGAAGCATAATCGAGGTATACGGCTTGACCGGTCTTGTTGACTCCGAAACCTGCATCACATCTTTCTTTTGCTGCCCTTGACGCCACGTCACGCGGCACAAGGTTACCAAAAGCAGGGTAACGTCTTTCGAGGTAATAATCTCTATCAGCTTCAGGAATATCATTTGGTTTCAATTTTCCTGATCTAACGGCTTCTGCATCTTCTTTTTTACCCGGCACCCAAATACGTCCATCGTTTCTGAGAGATTCAGACATGAGGGTCAATTTGGATTGGTGATCACCTGAAACAGGGATACAGGTAGGGTGAATTTGTGTGAAGCAAGGGTTGCCGAAAAAGGCGCCTTTTTTATGAGCTTTCCATGCTGCAGTAACGTTACTGCCCATGGCATTTGTAGATAAGAAAAATACGTTACCGTATCCACCGGAAGCTAAAACCACTGCATGACCGAAATGTCTTTCGAGTTTACCTGACACAAGATCTCTTGCAATGATTCCTCTTGCTTTTCCATCGATGACAACTACATCCATCATTTCATGACGGGCATATAGTTGAACATTGCCCATACCAACCTGACGTTGTAAGGCACTGTAAGCACCGAGCAAAAGCTGCTGACCGGTTTGACCAGCTGCGTAGAAAGTTCTTTGGACTTGAGTACCACCAAAAGAACGGTTGCTGAGCAATCCACCGTATTCACGTGCAAATGGAACACCTTGAGCCACACATTGGTCGATGATGCTTCCACTCACTTCAGCAAGACGGTGTACGTTGGCTTCACGAGCGCGGTAGTCACCACCTTTGATTGTATCGTAGAACAAACGGTAAACTGAGTCACCGTCATTTTGATAATTTTTAGCTGCATTGATACCACCTTGAGCTGCAATAGAGTGAGCACGACGAGGTGAATCCTGAAAGCAGAATGCCTTTACTTTGTATCCCATTTCGGCAAGAGTTGCAGCAGCAGAGGCTCCGGCCAAACCGGTACCCACGATGATGATCTCTATGCTTCTTTTATTTGCCGGATTAACGAGAGCAACAGTGGATTTGTATTTGGTCCATTTGCTGTCAATCGCTCCTTCAGGTATTTTGGCGTCTAATTTACTGTTTGACATTGTACTGATTTTAAAGGCTGATTACTTGATGAAAAAATAAATTGGCATTGCGGCAAAAAGTGTTGGTATTACGACACCAAAAACACCCATACCTATAAATTTAATGGCTGCATTGTACTTTGAATGATTGATACCCAAAGTTTGAAATGCGCTGCTGAATCCATGTACTAAGTGGAAAGAGATTGCAAACATTGAAAGTACATAAAGTAATACGATCCACCATTCTTTAAAAGCATATTCAACTTCTCCATAAAGGTTTTTCACGATCGTATGCTCGGTACCATCCACAACAAACTGTTCCATCTTATTGTCTATTGGCTGAACTTCACTCACTATCAATTCGCTGTTGGAGAGAATTTTAGTGTATTTAGCATAAGGCATTTCACCGAATTTATATTTCGCCCAAAAACCTGACATGTGCATGATAATGAATGCCAGGATAATTGTTCCCAATAAACCCATGCTGCGGCTGGTCCAAGTGCTGTTGGCTTTACCATCAACAACTGCGTAACCTACAGGTCTTGCCTTTTTGTTTTGAGCGACCAGGTACAGTCCCCAAATGGCGTGGAAAACGATGATGGCATACAATCCCCAAGAGATGGTTTTGATCAATGGATTTGAAGTCATGAAGACTGCATAAATATTGAAAGCATATCCGCCATCGTCTTTGAACAATTGCAAATTACCAATCAGGTGGATGATAAGAAAAGAACACAGGAATAAACCTGTCAGGGCCATCAAGAGCTTTTTACCGATGCTCGATTTTAAAAATGTGGTTAACCAATTCATGAATCAATGATCTTTTTAAGTTTCAGAAAACTAAAGCTTTCAGGGTTTAAAACCTTCAAGTTAAATTTCCTTTAATTTTTGCGCAAATTTATTCTTTTATTTCAAATAAGTAAAACATCCACCTTATTTAAACTGATTATAAGTAAGCACAATTTTTGAATTGCGAAATGAACAGCTTAAATTGGGTAGGTGTTTCATCCAATTACAAATTGATTAACCATTAAAAATATCAAATGTTCATTGTTGTTATCAAAATTTTTGAACCAAAAAAACCACTACCTTTGCAAGATTGACAAACGTTTCCAAAATCAAAATCTGTCATCTGAGTTCGGTCCATTTTGCAATGGACACTCGAATTTTCTACCGGATGTGCAAGAGTTTGTCTGAAGCATATCAGGTGACACTCATTGCAGTGCATCCCAAAAAAGAGATAAAAGAAGACATTCAGATCATTCCTTTTAAAAGGTACCACAACAGACAATTCAGAATCCTCTTTGGATGGTTATTGATGTTTTTCAAAGCGATAAAAGTGAATGCAAAGGTTTATCACTTGCATGATCCCGAGCTTATTCCATGTGGCATTTTACTAAGGTTAATGGGTAAAAAAGTCATTTTGGACATACATGAAAACATTGCTGAAGATTTGTTTGACAAAACATGGATAAAAAATAGGCAAACTGT
>DASWYG010000299.1:0-5690 GCA_036405075.1 Bacteroidia bacterium
GCACAAATATCAATTACCTTGCAAGAGCTAAAGCACAAGTATTAGATTTGGATAAATTTGAATTTTCGGAACTGTCTTCACATTCGGGACCTAAAGTCAACTTCGGTTGGATGGGTTCTGCGATGCTTTCACGTCGCATCACCGGACCGTGGTGGATAGGATTTGAATTTGGCCTGCAGAGAAACAGGCAGAAATACAAATTAGAGTATTCCGATTTCAAAAGTTTCAACACATTTACGAATTACAACCTTTGTCTAAGATATAAATTATGAGATTCATCAAACCCCTTTGTCTGTTAATCTTTTTATTGGCCGCTGCCATTGTACGAGCTCAGGAGCTCTCACCAATTAATGGTATCAGCGATCGGCCTGTCTATTGCGGCTGTTCAGATACCCTCAACAATACCTATTTGGTTACAAGTAACAATGATACCATTATCATCAAACGTTATGATGTCAATACAAAGAAATGGTCGAATTACTTCAAAATGAGCAACAGCACCATCTCCTATGTTAGAAAAGCCACTTGTCAATTCTTATTTGGCGATTTGTACCTAACTGGCGTCGACAATAAATTAAACTCCAATCAGGTTTATCTGCAACGCATCACACCCAATTTAACTGTTTCAAACATTGGAGTGATTACATTTAGCCCCTCTTTAAATTTTTATGGAGAAATACACACTTTTAAGATTAGGACTAAAATGTATTATTATGGCAACATGTCTAATTTTTTGAGTGTCAATTCGCCCAATCTCGTTGAGTATAACCTCAGTGGGACATCCAATATTGTAACACCAAATTATTCAGCGCAAACCAAGTTCGCAAACAAAATGGATACCCTCATCATGGCCGAGGGCAATGGTTTGTTCAGATACAATGGTTCGGTTTGGACCAATTTCTTCAAAACCTATAACAACAATACCATCAATGACCTTGAGGTCGACGGTGCCAACATTCTGCTTACTGATGGCAATAACCTCATTCGAAGAATACAACCCGCAGGGAAATCCGATTCACTCGTGCACAACTTGAGTCGCCCAATATTATACAACGCATCAGGTAATATATACGTATCACCTAAAAGTAAAACATACGCCAATCAAGCTTTGTACAGCATCAATTCAAGCTTCAAACTCGAATTCAATTTTAGAAGTTATGCTGAAGACACAACGGAATTGTTTCTCATCAACAATGATTCAGACCTTTTCATCTACACACCCCAAACCATCAATTTCAATGGCTCATATTTAGGTTATATAGTTAGGGCAAATCAACAATCTTTTAAACCCATAATACGAGATACGGTTGACATTATTCCTTTCCATGATAAGAACCGTAATGGTAAAATGGATTTTGGTGAAAACGTAGTGGCATCAGAGTTTTGGGACGATGGACAAGGCTTAGTTTACAACAACTCCAATAATCAGCCTTATCGCTTAAATCCTTATGACAATGAAAATCTAATCATACGAGGAGATAAAGTAACAGGGTTCCAAAATTGTTATGGTCAATCTTTTTCAGGTGGGCAATCATCAAGATGTTACCTCAACCCAAGAAGTCACGATACCATTTACATTCCATTTTCTGACAGTTCAATTTATAAAAACAGCATTGCTGTGCATGCACATGCTACGCCTCAGGCCCGATTGGCCAGTAATCACGACATAAACATTAAGATCAATTCAAGAGATTGCGACATCGGCACTAAGACATTTCAATTAAAAGTCACGCTGCAAACCTCAACTGTTTTGATTAGTACCGAACCGGCTTATACCAGCAAAGTAGGCAATGTGCTCACTTTTAACCTCACCGATAATCCTTCTGAAGACATCAAAGTGCGTATTCGCGTCAATTACCCGGTGGGAGTGTTTTATGTGAGTCAACGAGTGAAGCACCATGTCAAACTCATTTATGCAGGCGATAAAGATAGCTCAGACAATACCGATTCAGTCGTTCAAAGAATTGTGTACAGTTACGATCCCAATTTGAAAACCTCATTTCCTGAAGGCGACATTACATCTAATCTCAAACAGATCAGATACTTTATACAGTTTCAAAATGAAGGTACCGATGATGCCTGGAGGGTCAGAGTAGTTGATACATTGAACCTTAAAATGCCCGTTTGGCAATTCAAATTGGTTGGTGCCAGCCACGATTACAAATTGACACATGTCGACAACATCATAACCTGGACATTTGATAACATTCATCTAAAACCCAAATCGGTCAGTGAAGAACTCAGTAAAGGTTACATTTGTTTAGATGCTTATGTAAAAGGAGATTTAAGAATCGGTGACTCCATCATCAACAATGCCTCTATTTACTTTGATTACAATGAACCCATTCACACCAATGATTGTGTAGTGAGAAGAATAGACTTGGATAATGACATCGATGAGAAAATTCATTTGGATGGACTCAAATGTTTGCCCAACCCATTTGGCAATACTTTCAACATCATCAACCTTCGCAATGAATCGCAAACCATCACCGTGTGCGATATCAATGGAAGAATCATCCATGAGATAAATATTGATGCAGGCGCCGAGTACACCATCAATACCGAAGATTGGGAAACAGGTATTTATATCATACAAACAGAAGAAGGAGTATTCAAAAAAATAATTAAATTATGAAGTTGAAACTCATCATTCCTCTTGTATTGTTCTTTTTGAGCTTTGAATCCAATGCGCAAATGCTTAAAAACCTATCAGCGCCTCCAAATTTTCCTGTGGTATGTGCCACAATGGATACGCTCGATAATTTGTATACACTTGTTTTCAATGATTTAGATTCATCATCCATTTATCGATTCAATGGAGGAGATAGTTTATGGCGATTGCATAAAAAAGTACCTGAATATGCCGCATTTTCCAATTACCGTAAAGCATTCAATGTACTTTATGGTAAATTGTACATTTCAGCATTCGGGGCTTTCAACGACAACAGCAGTCCGCTTTATGAAGTAACACAAATTTCAACCAATTTACTCGCCAATGTCAAACTCAATTCTGCAACACGAAACACTGCAAGAATTAACAGTGTAGCAACCAGCAAGAAAATATACTATTATGGTGATATCGATAGCTTTGGAATTTATGCCACTCCCCAGATCATCGAATTCAACGGCAGCTCTTTTAATCCCATAACACCCCCAACATATAACAAACAATCTGTTTTATACACTTCAGACGATACTTTGTATGTGACAACAGGCAATAAGATTTATACCTATATCAATAACACCTGGTCAACCTGGTCAACCATTGGCAGCAGATTTAAAACTGCTGTCAGCATCGTAAAAACAGGGGCAGTCATTTTTGCTTGCGACAATATGGGCATAGGATACAAGTTGTTTCGCAACAACATACTCGATTCATTTGTTACCTATTATCCAAAATCAATTTTAACTCAAACCAATAACAAAGTCCATTTGTCTAACGTCAATGGATTTGGATTCCCGCAAGTATACAGTATCAATGACAAATTGATATCCACTGAATTCAATTTCAGAAGTGTAAGCGAAGACTCGTTCCCACTTAATCCCGTGGCTAGTTATGGAAGATTTTATGTTTTCAATCGCCAAAAAATCAAAGTTGCCGGGATCAATTACGGTTATCTGGCCGAGGTTATAACAGATTCATTGAAGGCCGTTGGTTTAGACTCCATCTATTGCAGCGTGTTTCGGGATATCAATAAGAACAATCAGATCGATTTGGCCGATTCGCAAATCAGTGCTCAGGTATTCAATGCCGTAGAGGGAAGGACTTACCAAATGCTAAACTTCGGTTATGGCATGTTTACCGTGCCCAATAATGAACCTATCAATGTCAGTACCGGAACCTATTTCTACAACGGCAAATGTTATAAAGTACCTTTTTCCGGAGGATTGTCTTCTCGTGCTACCAATGATGCGCGTTCGAGAGACACTTTGAAGATTCCGTTGTGGCAAGACAATGCAAGTGACGATAACCTCAGTATAGCTGCAGTCG
Organism: Bacteroidia bacterium; assembly: GCA_036405075.1. Classification (GTDB taxonomy): domain Bacteria; phylum Bacteroidota; class Bacteroidia; order NS11-12g; family UBA955; genus JABMMZ01. The sequence goes on from DASWYG010000299.1 coordinate 3,995, forward strand.
GTTTGCCTCAGGTAAGACTCGATAAGGAAGCAAGCCTAAGGGTCAATGTCAGCAGTTCCAGATGCAATGGTTCGGTTGCTGTTGCAAAGATTATGGTCGAACTCGACTCAGGTATGCAATTCATGGCAGCAAGCAGCGCTCCCGATTCTACTGTTGGTCGCAAAATGTTTTTTAACATTGTTAATTTTTCAGGCGTCACCACAGTTCTTGATGTCATCTACAAATGTCCGTTCAGTAAATTCAGCGCCGGTCAAAATACCAGAATCAATGTTCGACTCCTTGCAAACAACGATACCTTTGTGAACGACAACGTCGATAGCTTGATTCAAAAACTGGTCTACAGCTACGATCCCAACATCAAAACCTGCGTGCCAACCGGCAGGATCACCTACAACCTCAAAAAAATCAAATACAGCATACAATTTCAAAATGAAGGCACCGACGATGCCTGGCGAGTCAGGGTAGTCGATACACTTAATCTTGACATGCCGGTTGTGAGTTTCAAAGTTTTGGGTGCCAGCCATCCTTATCAAACCTCGCATATTGACAATATTATTACTTGGACTTTCGATAACATTTATCTGAAACCCAAAAGTGTCAACGAGGCAGCCAGCGTTGGATACATCAATTTCGAAGCCTGGGTGATAGGCAATTTGGGTGTTGGCGACAGCATCACCAACAAAGCTTCTATTTATTTTGATTTCAATGATCCCATCGAAACCAATGCCTGTGTGGTCAAAAGGGTAAAAGACAGCAACAACCTCCCAAATATAAAAACAGAATCTGATTTGATCATATATCCCAATCCGGCAGGTAATGAGGTCAGCATTTACAATCTCAAAGGTTCAATAGAGCAACCTATAAAAATATACGACATCAAAGGAGCACTGCTTTGTACATTGAACATCAAACAAGGAGGCAAAGAAGTGATAGACATTTCGAATTGGAGTCAGGGCATATATGTAGTCGTTGGTCCAAACGGACTGGCCGAATTGATCATTAAACAATGAGGTGTTAAACATATTGATAGCCTGCTGTTCCTGAAATACAGACAAGGGTAAAGGAGCATCTCACTCCTTTCAGGGGCGGCCGCCGGGTACATCGTGGTTACCAGCATGTTGGTGTACCCGGCGCCGGGCTATCCGCGCTACACGGTAGCTAGCTTCTATCCCTGCCGCGACCATAAGGGTGTGCAACAAACTGCTCACCTGCATTTAAAAATGGCTACATGGATACATACAGAATCTAATACAAACACCCATAAATGAGCTGACAGAATACGGCATATTCATTTATTTCCCATTCATTATAAGAACATATACATTACAGTCAGTATCCAACCACAGATATATTATGTTCATATAAAATAAGCCAACTAATGGCATAATATCCATAAAGCCTATATAGATAGTAGAACAATTGCGGATTTATCAGGAGGAGACATTGGAACACGGATTCGTATGGACACATCAAACCATAAACAGTAAGATACAACTGACCATCTATATATAAATGGGAGGCAGTCCTAACAAGGAAGAATACTTTGTCATACAAGCCAGTATCCGTATACAGAATATATCAGACCGTATACATTGGGGTGTACATATAAGAACATATATGAGTGTATGCATAAAGACTGTATCTGTAAGCATATATCTGACTGCATATATATAAGTATATAATAGATGTATACATC
>DASWYG010000300.1:0-12343 GCA_036405075.1 Bacteroidia bacterium
CTGGAATGGGAACATTCTAAAGAGTTTGAATACAAGGGTGAATTCTATGACGTAGTAAAATCTGAAACCAATGGAGATACCACTTATTACTGGTGTTGGTGGGATTACGAAGAAACTCAACTCAATCGAAAATGCATGGAATTGGTTACCATTTCACTCGGCAATAACCCTCAAAAACAAAAAAACCAATTACGCCTATTTAATTTCTTCGAATCTCTTTATTGTTCCGAATATTCCGAATCTGATTTAATGCTCTTTGACATTGATCAAAACATCGGGCATCCAAGTAACTCTAATTTCTACAAATCATTGTTACATTCTCCCCCATTCCCCCCTCCCGAATCAAATTCATTTTCTTAAGCCGAATTCAATACGATCAATCTAATTGATAGTATCCAGTTGCTATGTCAGAAGACACAATGCTCCTTTCCTAGTAACATTTCAATCCAACATGTTTTTTCCGGTACCTGAATAAACGCGGGTAAAGTATGAGTTTCGTTAAAAACGAATCACGTGCAAACAACAAATTGTAAAAAAAGAAAATGAAAAAATCAATCCTTTGGCTGTGCTTGTGCTTGTCATTTGGTTCAAAAGCTCAAACACTCACCATCAAAGATGAGATCAACAAACTGCCCATAGACAAAGTAGCAGTATCGAGCAAACAACCTTCTGTGCACGCCAAAACCGACAGCAATGGCCGTGTAGACATCAGCGCTTTCAAAAGTGCAGATAAGATTTCCATTGTCAAATTTGGATACAAAACAATCATCAAAAGTTATGCTGAACTCACAGCTGCCAATTATGAATTGTATCTGCATGAATACGTGACCGAATTCAATAAGGTCTATTTTTCGGGCAATCGAGCACCTAAACCCTTAATTGAAAATCCAAACAGGGTCGAAAAAATCAGCATGAAAGAAGCTGCATTTCAAAACCCTCAAACCACCGCAGACCTCCTTGGAATGAGTGGCTACGCATTTATACAAAAAAGTCAATTGGGTGGAGGCTCGCCGATGCTAAGAGGTTATGCAACCAACAGATTGTTGTTTGTTGTAGATGGCGTTCGTATGAACACCGCTATTTTCAGAGCAGGTAATTTACAAAATGTCATTTCCTTGGATGCCAATGCCATTGAAAGTGCTGATATCTTTTTTGGACCCGGATCTGTTATCTACGGCAGTGATGCCATCGGTGGTGTGATGTGCTTCAATACGCTGGAACCAAAATTCAATGACAGCATTAAGAAAAAAGCTTTGGTTTCAGGTAATGCCCTCATGCGAACTTCAACTGCTAATTCTGAATTCACCGGACACATCGACTTAAACATAGGTTTCAAAAAATGGGCATTTCTTGGCAGTTTCACTCGCTCTGATTATGGCGACCTGCGCTCCGGTACAGTTGGAGGTAACAATTATTTCTACCGACAATACTATGTGCAAACCATAGACAACAAAGATTATATGGTCAAAAACAATGATTCTGCCTTACAAGTAGGTTCAAAGTACGATCAAATCAATGTGATGCAGAAAGTTCGTTTTAAACCCAACAAAAATTGGGAATTTGATTTCGGATTCCATCTTTCTCAAACATCCAGTTTCAATCGTTATGACCGACTTTATGTGATGCAAACATCAGGACCATACAAAAACAAATTGAGATGGGCCGAATGGTACTATGGACCACAAAAATGGAACATGCAAAGATTGGGTATCACGCATAGCAGATCGAATTTTGCTTATGATCTGTTCAAGATCACTGCAGCTATGCAAAACTTTGAAGAAAGTCGCTACGAACGCGAATTCATGTTCCGTGAAGTGCACATGCAAAAGGAAAATGTGAGAGCGCTTTCTCTGAACCTGGACTTTGAGAAAAAGTTGAGTCGTAAATCTACACTCACCTATGGTGCCGAACTCGTGCACAACAAAGTGAACTCAATGGCCAAACTCACTCATGTGATAACAGCAGAACAAACTGCTACTGTGACGCGTTACCCAGATGGATCCACTTGGGAATGCATGGGTTTATACGCCAACATGAAACACAAAATCAGCAACAAACTCACAGCAAATGCCGGCTTAAGATTCAGCTATTACCGAATAAAAGCAGATTTTGACACATTGCTTTTCCCTTTTCCATTTGCTAACACAGTGATGCAAAACGGCGCTTTAAATGGCAGTATAGGCTTGGTGTACATTGTAGACAAAAACCTTCAATTGTATGCCAATGCAGCCAACGGATTCAGAGCACCAAATATCGACGACATGGGCAAAGTATTTGAATCAACACCCGGTTATTTGGTGGTGCCAAATCCTTCTCTTAAACCTGAGAAAGTGTACAACATGGAATTGGGGATCGTGAAGAATTTTGGCAACATCATCAAAATTGATGTTACAGGATACAACACATATTTGAAAGATGCTATGGTCCGCAAAGATTTTACATTCAATGGTCAACCAACCATCAGGTATTTGGGCAACCCAAGTAAGATACAGGCTGTGCAAAATGTGACTCAAATAAAGGTATATGGTATACAAGCCGGCTTAGAAGTCAATTTTAAAAACTTTGGATTGAAAAGCACCATCTCCTATCAACAAGGAAAAGAACAAAGCCCCGACAGCTTGGTTTATTATCCTCTTCGTCATGCTGCTCCTACATTTGGAAGTACGCATTTAACCTACAGCAATAAATTTATCCGACTTGATTTTTACAGTGTATACAATGCCAAAATGGATTATGAACAATTGGCATTGACTGAACGCATCAATGCATCTTATGCCAAAGATGAAAGGGGATTGAATTACAGTGCAGCTTGGCACACATTTAACTTCAAAGCTTCTGTCAATTTCAATCAATATGTATCCATCATGATGGGAGTAGAAAACATCAGCGATCGATTGTACAGACCCTATTCTTCAGGCATCAATGCACCCGGAAGAAATTTTATTGCATCTTTAAGAACAAGATTTTAATTTAAAAAAAAATGAACAACAAACTCAATAAAACAATCATACTAATAATATTCTCAGCTCTATGCTGGACAAATTCGTTACACTCACAAAGAATCGCAGCAGGCGGTTGGCACTCACTGGCAATATGCACAGACAGCACCGTTAAAGCCTTTGGTGAAAATGCAACCGGTGAATTGGGAGATGGCACCTACACCGACAAGAATACACCCGTAAGTGTTAAAAAGCTCTCAGGAATCATTGCTGTTTCAGCAGGAGGCGATCAGCTCGAAGCTCATTCAATGGCCCTTAAGAGCGATGGTACCGTGTGGACTTGGGGCAGTAACCTCTATGGCGGTCTTGGTGACGGAACAAATAACAGTACGACCGAACCTGTACAAACTTTACTCATATCTGATGTTGTGTCAATTTCAGCCGGAGGCTGGCACTCATCAGCATTAAAAAAAGACAGCAGTGTTTGGGTGTGGGGCTGGAACTCAGATGGCCAAATAGGCGATGGCACCACTGTTGACAGAACTTTACCAACTAAAGTAAATGGATTAACGGGCATCAAACAAATTGCAGCCGGCACTTATCACATGCTTGCACTTAAAAGCGATGGTACTGTATGGGCTTGGGGCAACAATGACAATGGACAAATTGGCGATAGTTCCACAACCGATAGAAATACGCCCGTAAAAGTAAAAGGATTAAGCAATGTGGTCAGAATTTCTGCGGGTAGATTTTTCTCATTGGCCATTAAAAGCGATGGTACTGTGTGGACCTGGGGGGAAAACCAATATGGTCAACTGGGCAACGGCAACCTTGGAAGCAGCTCGGTTCCGGTACAAGTCAGTGGACTAACAGGAATCATTTCTGCAACCGCTGCTACCGGTGCATTCCATTGCATTGCAATAAAAGACGATAATACAGTCTGGGCTTGGGGTCGTAACACTTATGGCAATTTGGGAGATGGCACAGTAAATAACAGTTCCATTCCTGTGAAAATGTCAGGAGTTTCTAATGTTGCCGGAGTAGCTGCTGGCACCAATTTTACATTGTTATATAAAACCGATGGAACCTTTTGGGCTTGTGGCAGAAATGCGAGTGGACAATTGGGTGATGGCTCTGTGCTTCAAAGAAACTCCGTAGTTCAGTCTACCGGTGTATGTTCAATTGTCAACCCGGTTGACCTTGAAGATCTATTTAAAAATAAAACCAACTTAGTTTTTGCATATCCCAATCCGGTGCAATCTATACTGAACATTCAAGCAGAATCTATGGCAACTATAGAAATAATGAGCCTTAACGGTCAAATCCTATTGTCACAGAAAATTGATGAATTCAATAACAGCATTGATTTGGAAGCGTTCAATGCAGGATACTATTTGGTGAAAATGAGCACCGATTCAGGTGTTTACTACATGAAAATTCAAAAGTATTAATTCTTTCCAATTATATAAAAAGCCCACTTTTCAGTGGGCTTTTTTATAACGCAATTTATAATGACCACAAAATGTCTTATCAAAAAAACGTTTCCATTTTGAACACTTTGTTTTGATTTATCGGTTTAAAAAAACTTGATTCACCCTAAAACCCATTTCCAGAGCTTCAAATCGCAGAGAAGCCCTGAAAATGAAGTTTTAATTACACAAAACACACAATATTTTTAATGTCCTTGGTTTAAATGACCAAACAAGTTTGTATTTTTCATTGTCTCAATTCAAATTTTTTTTCAATTCATTTATCTCCAATTGATTGACGACATCCAACAAAATGCCTGCAACTTTTTCCGGCTTAGAGAAAACAGGCAAATGACTGGTATGCAATGTGTAAATTTTTTGCACTTTCCCCAGATACATTTGGATTTGTTCATCAATGGGAATGGCTCTATCATCCACACATTCAATATAGAACTTGGGTATACGCTTCATAATTGCTTCATCAACATTCAGCTCGTACATCAATGGTTTCAATGGTTCAGGATTCAATAATGGTTGATATTTTTTCAATAACTTTTCGGGTACATCATGAGCAAAAGCTGCGTGAATTTGATCGGATTGTATCATCACACTTGTTTTTTCTTCCGGTATATAAAAATTATCGACTGCAATAGATCCTTTAAATCCTTGAAACGCTGTTAAAAATGACACCCCATTCGGTACTAATACTGCTGTTAAATAAACAATTGCCTTTACCTTATCCGGTCTTAAATCTGCTGCCTTTGTAACTGTGATCCCATTGAAATTGTGACCAACCAGGATAATAGGCTCTTCTAATTCATCTATAAGATCGGTTAATACTTTAAGGTAGTGTTCCATAGTGACCTCTTCTATGGGTGTTTGATCATTTCCATGACCACTCAGGTCTGGACAAATCACAGAGTGACCGGTATATTCTAAAATGGCTTGCACATTGCGCCATTGCCAGGCACCTAACCATGCTGAATGAACCAATATGAATTTTTCATTTTTCTTTTCCATTTTCAAATTATCTAACCCCATTAAACGATAGATAAATATGGAATTAGAAAACAGAACTTCTCTATACAGAGAAGCCCTGTCTCATTAAATCAACTATCTAGCTTAGCTCAAGATCAGTTTCACATTTTCTCTTTTATTTTTTTGTTCTTCTATTGTTCAAACCAACTTCAAACATTAAATCAATTATTTACCTCAAACCAATTTAGAATTGCTAATTCCATTTTTTTTTGCACCCGATACTCTTTAATCCGTTAAAAAAATAAGTACTTTTCAATCAAGCTTCTAAACAAGACAGTTGGAATGTGCCATTACAGCACACCCCAAAACCAGTCTTGTTTCTTTAAGCAAAGTTCGCATTTGTTCTGTTGCACATCAGAACTGCTACTTGCCTAAATACCAAAGCTCTATTATGAAAAGTTCCACGTTTAAATGATCAATTTCGAACAACAAAAGCAATTTTAAGTTTTAATTCGCACCATCAAAAAATCACATCTGCCGTTCTAATCTTGAACATTTATGTGTACACTGCAAATCTAAATCGATAGATTTAAATATAGCCTTAAAAAACTTCTAACTCTTTGTAGTTATTTAACTACAAAACTTAATTTGAATCAAGAAATTAAAAAAAGAGAATTGAACGATTCAAGATAGGGACTAAAGTCCTGAATACCTTTTAATGTTACCCATTGAAACTGCCTTTCAATTCTTAATGATTTTTATACCCCTACAAGAATGTGATATAATTTGTTGCCATTTTAAAGTTTACTAAACTCCAATCTCTAATCTCCCTCAACTCCATTTCATTTCGTGCGGGCCCGTCCGAACGGTTCTTACGGGCGGAATCTTCGCTTCGCTGCGATTTCCTCTTTAATCTTTTACCTTTAGACTTTTATCTCTCACCTCAAATTGATCAACTTCAGTACAGCTTGATATTGCGCAGTAGAGATTTTAATTGAATAAACTCCGGTAGCCTCATCCAAACGAACCTCTATTTTCGATCCTTCTTCTATAAACTCATTGCTCAATTCTCTGCCATTGATATCAGTAATTACTATCCTTATGTCTTTGTAATCTCTGTTTAAATCAATAGTAAATTTGCCGGAACCAGGATTTGGATAAACATTGATTTCGCTTACAAAACTGTTTTCTATTATGTCCAAAGTACTGACTGTATAACAATCTGATGTGTCTTTACATCCATTGCTGGTGATCTCAAGCGCATAACTGCCGTTCCTCAAGGCCACAAATTCTCTCGCATTTGCACCTTGAATGGCTTTATAAGCCGAATCACAATACAACCATTGGTAAACTGAGTTGACTGAATTTGCCGTCAATTGTGAATCATTTTGAACCACTGCTACATCCACTTGTTCAACATTCAACTGAATGTTGATGGTACTGTCACATCCCGCAAAATTTGGAACTATTGCTTTAATACTTCCTGAATTGGTATATTTCATGCCATCAGGAGCAATATACGAACGACATGCATTCACAACAATGTTTGTATCTGAATCCATTATCAGAACATGAATGGTCATAACACTGTCACAAGCAAAAAAATTAGGAATTTTAGCCACTACGGTTCCTGATTGCGAATATTCTGAACCATCCGGCGCTTTATATGATCCGCATGTGCGCACACTGAATGTGGTATCAGATTTTAGATTTCTATAATGAATCGATATTAAACTGTCACAACCAACGATGTTGGGAATTACAGCTGAATACCTTCCCGAGTTTTTATACACTTTTCCGTCAGGTGCAATTAAACTGTCGCAATTTGAAACCGTTAATGTACTGAATGTGCTCTTTAAAATGTTAAGATTTATACTTAACACACTGTCGCAACTGGAAACTGCCGGAATGGTATCAGAATAGACCCCTGTTTGCTTCCAAACATATTTACCGCTGGGTGAAATGAAACTATCGCACACAGTCAGATTCAAAGTGTCAAAAGAAGGCAAACAATATCGAATGATACTGCCGTAAGGTCGACTGCCGTTGTTGCCTTCAAAATCAATTTTTAACACAAAGGTGTCCTTATTGAGATCATACTCAAAAAGCACTCCTTCGTCAACAGAGCCCCCTGATTGAGTCTTACCATACACTCTACCATCGTTTGTTACAATCACATTTCCTGTTGGATTCTTACCGGTTGTATCAGAAAAATCGAGTAATTTGATCAATGAATTGCTCGATGGTTCCCATGAAAACATTGCGCCTTCATTGTTAAGACCTCCATATTGAGTCAATCCATAGAATTTATCATTTGAAAAATGCAAACTACCCAGTGGATAGCTGCCCGTATTGACACCTTCAAACTCCTTTTTTAACACAAAATTCAAATTAAGCGGATCGAATTCGAACAAAGTCCCCATATCATTTACACCACCACTGTATGTCAACCCATAAATCAATCCATTGTCAGCCTGTACAGGTCCTCCAAATGGGTTGTTGCCATTGCCGAGACCGAAATCCACCAATTTGGAAAATGATTTTGTATTGAGGTCAAATTTAAACAAAACCCCATAATCCTCCTGACCGCCATAAGTGGTCATGCCATAGAGCATACTGTCTTTGGCCAACAATAAACTGCTGTATGGATTTCTGCCACTGTTGGAACCATCAAAATCAAAAAGTTTGATGCAAGTATCATTTAAAAAATCATATTCAAACAAAGTTCCGAAATCATAGACCCCTCCTTGAAAGGTCATTCCATAAAGTTTTCCCTGTTTTGCCTCTACCAGAGTACCATAAGTGTTCTTACCAAAATTTAAACCATCAAAATCGAACTTCTTTGTATACAGTTTTGATTTAGGGTCAAATTCAAAAATCACACCGGCATTAGAAACTCCCCCCTGGTAGGTCATACCATACAATTTTAAATTTGAAGCTAAAGTCAGATCACCATAAGGATTGCTGCCATCAATTGCACTGTTAAAATCTATTTTCTTTTCGTAAGTGCCATTCATAGAATTGTATTCAAACAGAATACCCGAATTGTTGATGCCTCCTTGATAGGTCAAGCCATACATTTTTTGATTGGATGTCAACATCAAACTACCAAATGGCGATCGCCCCAAATTCCCTCCTTTGACATCTGCTTTCTTAGTAAAAACACTTGTTCCGGGATCATACTCAATGATAACACCTGCATTATTTGCACCACCAAATGGCACAAGTCCATGAAGTATTCCATTTGCATCAGCGATCAAATTTCCGAATGGATTACGTCCATTGGAAGATCCGTTAAAATCGACTTTCTTATCAATAACGTTATTGACGATATCATACTCGATCAAGGCACCTAAATTATTTGCCCCTCCAAGATAAGTCATAGAATACAGCATACCATTACCGGCTTCAACAAAAGTGCTGTAAGGGTTACTACCTGAATTTGAACCATCAAAATCATGCAATTTTGTAAAAGATGAACTCAGAACATCATAACTGAACAAGACACCCAAATTATTAGTACCACCCTGATAAGTGACAGCGTAAAGCAAACCGTTGGAAGCCTGCATGAGACTGCCAAATGGATTGCGTCCATTGTTAGTGCCATCAAAATCCAACAGTTTAGTATATACTCCTGTTCCGGGATTGAATTCAAACATGACCCCATCGTTACTGGCTCCGCCTTGATAAGTCATTCCATAGAACAGTCCATTGGATGCTAGCAACAAATTCCCAAAAGGGTTTCTGCCATCTGTTCCGTCAAAGTCGTACAGTTTTGTATATTGTAAGGTACCCGGATCGAATTCAAAAATTACCCCATAATTATTCAAACCACCTTGATTGGTCATGCCATACAATTTGCCATTACCCGCCTTTATCAAACTTCCTCTGGGATTATTTCCATTGCTTGCGCCGTCGAATTCAAATATTTTTTGATAGGTTTGACTGAAAGTGTCGTATTCAAAAATCACCCCCATGTTGTTTTTACCACCCTGACTTAGCAGGCCATACAATTTACCATTACCTGCCTCACACAAATGTGTGTAATAAGGATAAGCGCCGGAGATTCCTTTGAATGCATGTACCACTTGCAAATCATCTCCATTTTCATCGGTTGTATAAATGACCCCAAATTCATCTCCACCTGTAGAGGTCATGCCGGTTAATACAGGTTGAGCTGATAGTTGAAAACCAATAAAACACCCTACAATATTGAATATTGATATTGCTGCCTTTTTCAGATTATGATATTTGTTCAACATAGAAAAAATGATTGAATTAGATCCATTTTTTGGACAAATATAAGAAAGTTGAAAAGGAAAAGATTAAAGGAGAATGTTGAAAAGGAAAGTATAAAGTTGAAAGCCTGCCCAAATTAGCCTAGAGAAGGCGGATTGAACAAGTTAAGTTCCACTGCTTTACTATTCGTAGCAGTGTATATTACGAAGGAGAGTGTTACAATTAAAGCATCTATAACATTTAAGAGAAACAGACTTCTAATCTTTTCACTTTCAACTTTTCACTTTCAACTTTTTTTAATCCAAAGCTACAGATCGCTTGTATTTGTCATAAAAATACAAGGGTAAAAAACCGATGTTGATCAATACAATGCCTACTAACAACATGATATTGGCGCCCGGCCAATGCAGGATTTTGAATAAGATTCCTGTTGAACTTAAAAATGTGGCAATAAAGCCAATTAAATACATCGTTTTTTTCATGATTTTTTCTTTTTTAATGGTTAATAATTGAATGGTCGCCTCTTCTATTTTGTATAATCCTTCTTCACCGAATGCATCGATGACTGCTTTATAAATTTGATCGAATTCACCTTCTTCACTGGCTTCTATAGCACAGCAGATATGATCAATGATGTCTTCTGCCAACGAATGCATGTGAATGCCTCGATTGAATACATCAGCCTGTATGAATTCCAATTGTTTATCTGTAATTTTCATCATTTAACTGAGTTTTGGGTTTAACAATAAGCCAATGGTTTCTAAAAACTCATTCACCTCCTTTACTCTGCTTCTGACTTCTTTTGTGCCGGTCTCAGTCAATAAGTAATATTTCCTTATCCGTTTGCCTATGAATTCCTCTTCTACCCTCAAAACACCGTCTGATTCCAATTTGTGTAATGTTGGATACAAAGCGCCTTCCGTAATTTCTATTTTACCCTTTGTCAATTCTTTAACTTTCTGCGTTATTTCATAACCATACATCCTTCCATTCTCCTTCAGGAGATTCAATATGATGGGTTGTAATGTACCTTTTAACAATTCTTTTGAATACATAACGCAAATATACATCTGTTTCTTATGTATTTGCAAAAATATTTTTATTTAGAATAAAAAATGACTCAAATGTTTCAATAGATTGGATTGAAATTCCGTTAAATTTGTACAAAGACCGCTATGAAGTTTATCATTTCAATTGTTACTTATTTCCTTATTTGCACATCCACATCTGCTCAATGGCAAAGGGTGCAAGGCCCACACAATGGGAAAACCAAAGGCTTAATTAAAAATGGTTCAGATATTTATGCCTGTTTTGAGGGTGGTGGAATTCATTTGTCATCAGATAAAGGTCAAAAGTGGGAATTGATCAGTAGAAACCTCTCTGAAATAGATGTGCATGCCATCGCTCACAACGGTAAAACACTTTTTGCAGGAACTGATAGTGGCATATTCACAACAATAGACAATGGAAAAAACTGGAATGTACTGAATTCTATATTTTACAATCAAAACATCAATTACATTGGTTTACACAACAATCTGATATTGGTATGCTCAAATTCAAACCTATTCATAAGTATTGATGATGGTCAAACATGGAACATTTGCAACTTTGGCATCAGTCTTTTTAAGGTGACTAAATCTTTGATCGTCAACAAAACAATCTATGTATCAACCGATGGCGCCGGGGTCTTTTATACAACAGATACCGGCAAACAATGGCATACAGCAGGCAATTTAGGTCTCGGATTTGAGGTAAAGGACATGTTTTACAAAAACAACATTTTATATGCCGGCACAACAAATGGATTGCTCTCTTGTAAATTGGATGATTTGATATGGAATCATATACATAGAGATTTTTTAAATTACTTTGCATTCGCATACAGTGAAAATGGTGAGCAGTTATATTGCGGTACTGCTGATGGCACCAAGGTTTCAAATACAAATGGTACAACTTGGCTGAGTGCTAACTCTGGAATCGAAGGCCAGAAAGTCAAGAAACTCCTGATTGTAGATGGTGTTCTAATTGCCGGTTTGGACAACAAAGCCATATATACTTCACCTGACAATGGCTACAATTGGACACACACTTCTATTGGAATTAACAGTTCCTACAATTTCTATTTGAGTTCAATTGACAATAGAATTTTTACCAATTCGGAAGAAATCGCTTTAGAAGTATCTGATGACAAAGGTTTGTCATGGCAAACCATGGATTTACCCGAGGTGACTGATCGAGTTTATAAAATCACTCAGCATCAAGGTAAATATTATGCTATTTCAAATAATCGATACTTGCATGTTTCAGGTGATAAAGGTAAAACGTGGGAATCAATATTTTTAGATTTCCCAGCCTATTATTTAACTGATATTACTTCTAAAAGTGGTTATTTATTTGCCATTAATTTTCAAGGCCAGGCACTACGGTCAGGCAACAATGGCAGCGATTGGGTTCAAATTCCTATGGGGATAGAAAATCTAACTTGTAGAAAAATAGAAAAATTCAATAACAATTTAATTGTTTATCACAACGAAGGGATATCTATTTCATACAACAATGGCGACAATTGGCTAACTTATACAGACATCATGAAATCCGTATCAGTGAACAAACTGGTCAATATGGGTACCCTTATAATTGCAGGAACTTCAATTGACGGCATATACATTTCTAAGGATTCTACAAGGTCTTGGAACTCCATGAATCAAGGCGTGA
>DASWYG010000301.1:0-1790 GCA_036405075.1 Bacteroidia bacterium
TCCCATTTTATTTGTTTTCAGGCCGGTTGACTTTGTCTCATTAATAGCGGGACCGCAGTATTCTTATTTGACTCATCAGAAGAACGAATTTAAAAACGGGACGACGGGAATCGTACAGGAACAGGAATTTGAAAATGAAGATTTGAGAAGAAACCTCTTGTGTTTTACAGGCGGGATTGATGTCAACATCAAACACATAGTGGTAGGTGGCAGGTTTGGGGTTGACCTACAAAACAACCGTCCGGACGGGAGTTCCACAACTCCAAGGTATAAAAACATGTGGTATCAATTTACAATCGGTTATAGATTTTTTTAAACAACAAAAACATTATGGGTAACGCATTATACATCGTCGCATTATTGCTTGTCATCACCTGGATGATCGGATTTTTAGGGTATCATTTTGGTGGTCTCATTCATCTCCTACTGGTACTGGCATTGATCAGTGTCATTTACAGGGCATTTCAAGGAAGAGGTAAAACCAATTAATCACATGAACAATAAATACATCAACATTTTTTTATTCCTTTTTATTCTCAATTCAGCAGAAATAAAAGCATTGAATAAAACCCAAATCCCAATGGCTAAAACAGAAATTCCTTCTGACAGTTTGAGGATTAGTCATTTAAATTCACGATTGGCTGAAATACAATCTTTGAATAAAAAAGAATTGAGTTTCAATGAAAAAACCAAACTCAAGCAAGAGGTAAAAGCGATTCACAAAGAACTTCGCTCACATGCGGGAAGGGGCATTTACATTTCAGCAGGAGCATTGGTAGTCATTTGTATACTCCTGATCATACTACTTTAAACAACAATAACAATAACAACAATAAAATGGGAACAGAAAAAATCGTAGTCGGCGTGATCGTCGGCTTAGCAGCAGGAGCCTTATTGGGCGTATTATTCGCACCAGACAAAGGTTCAGAAACCAGAAAAAAAATCGCTAAAAAAAGTACTGACACAGTGGATGGCATCAAAAGAAAAATTGAAGAAATGATCGAGACATTGACCGAAAAACTGGAAGATGTTAAAGAAGAATCAGCTTCACTTTTAAAGACAGCCGGTAACAAAGCTGAAGAAGCCAAAAGAAATGTTGAAGGAAAACTCAACAACTCACAAGCTTAATTAAAGACCTCTCCAACATGCAAGAAAAATCGGATTTAGAAGAGACTTTGGTCAAACACGCTGGTGATTTAGGGTATACAAGTCTTGAACTATGGAAGC
Source organism: Bacteroidia bacterium (assembly GCA_036405075.1). Taxonomy (GTDB): domain Bacteria; phylum Bacteroidota; class Bacteroidia; order NS11-12g; family UBA955; genus JABMMZ01. Next base: position 1,228 of record DASWYG010000301.1, read on the forward strand.
TAAAGTCAATCGATTCTATTGCATCAGTTGCATCAGCACTAATGACAACTGGAATAACGATGTTCGCCTATCTGTTGTTCCTTTTGTTCATTGGTGTAGGTGTTGCTCTTTATTTAGGCGAAATGTTCGGTAAACTCTATATAGGCTTTGCTTTGGTTGCCGGATTTTACTTACTTATAGGATTGCTCATACAAATTGTTTTTTCTAAAAATTTGAAAAACAAATTTTACGAAACCATCATTACCAAATACTACAAACACAAATCTGAGACACAAGTATGAAAAGGCAAGAACTAAAGTTAGAAATACTGAGATTGGAAAATCTTCAGACGGAACAAAAAAGAGCATTGAAAGAAAATTTGAGTCAATTCATTGACAATATGAGTCCTTTAAAAGGGATCAAAACAGTCATGGAAATGCTGGCACCTAAAGGAGAAAATACAGAGAATTACCTCAGCACTTTAATGGGATTGGCCGGCGGGTATTTGACCAAGAAAATCATACCGGGTAATTCCAAGAACCCTATCAATTTTCTTTTGGGATTGGCCATACAAGTAGCAGTAA
>DASWYG010000302.1:0-9754 GCA_036405075.1 Bacteroidia bacterium
AGAGGCAATGCATCTGCTGCGCTTACCACCATTGGTTTACCCAATACATCAAGCAAAGGTTTCGGTATTTTATAGCCCTGATCCTTGAATCTGCTACCTGCACCTGCCATCGGAATTAATGCTTTCATTTTAATTTCTATAATGTTTGATGATCTGATACCAATTCAAATATTCTTCTAAATCCTGTGGCGTTCCCCATTGACAAAAGTGTGGTACTTTATCGTAAACACTTATCTTCAAACCGTCTCTCACCATAAGGTTATAAACCAAGCTGACATAATATTCACCATTCAAATGATGGTCTTCATCCATCATCATTTGAAAGTACTTTTTAACATACTCTCCTTTTGAAAAATAGTATGTACCACCTGAATGATAGGCTTTGGTTTTATCTGCTTCAAAGGAGTATTTTTCTCTGATTTCTGTGAGCCATCCTTTATCATCCAACTTACAAGATGCATATAGGTTTTTAATGTGTAAAAGATGAGGGTGAAAGCCCGTGTAACAAGGTATTGAGCCATCTATATCCCTGTTTTCGATACTCTTTTTGAAGTCTTTAAAATCCCAGTCTTGATAAAAATCACAGTAGTTCACTATAACCTGCTCTTCATCGTTGATGTGTTCAAATGCCTTTGAAACTGCATATACAGGACCAAATTTATGTCCATCAATACCTATTATTTTACCATTCGGGCAGAGCTTACTTAAAACTTCAGCTAATGGCGTAAGATTTAAATGTTCATTTCTGCAAATAAAGACGAACTCATTTTCTCCGGGGAAAAGGTTGATGACCCATTCAATGATGGGCTTGCCATGGACTTTTATAAGGGGTTTGATGTCCTTATAACCGGCATCAGCAAATCGCTGACCAAGACCTGACATTGGAATGATGATTTTCAATTTTGTAGTTTAATTAATTTGCTTTCTATGCTTTTCCATTTCCATACCGTTGATATAATCTATCTCGCTGCCACCAATGAAATCCATAGGAAGATCAATTTCGGTCAACACATCAAATAAATATAAATAGGCAGTCATAGTTTCATGAATGGAAATAGCTTCTCTATACGAACAATTGTAACTGACACTGCCATCGTTTTTCAAATCGATGACCAATTTTTCAGTATCGTTCCAATCGGATATTCTATCATTAAAAAACACGGTTTGATCCGGAAACAGAACTTTGTCAAAAAAGGATTTATCAGCACCGTATTTAGCCAGTGTTTCAGGCACAAAACCAAAATTGCTTTCCCAATGATGACCATTTGCAATCAGCTTAACTTCAGGGTATGTAATGCTCAAGTTTAAGACCTTTTGAATGGCTGCATCAGCGGCATCCAACATTTCTTTGCATTTTTGAGGTTCATCAGAATGTGCAATGATGCCGTGATTGGCTAAGAAAAACAGATCAGGTTTTGGTCTTCCTTCTGTTTTTGCCTTTTTAATCTCTAATGTTACCAAATAAGACAAGCCGAATCCCGGACTCACAAAAGGAATAAATACTGCATTGTAGTTCAATTTTAACTGTTTGATCATGCTTTGACGATCTGAACAACAGTTTAAAAGATTGGTCCAAACAGAATGTGTATGCACCACATAACGATCGAGAACAGCATGAAATCCGGTTTCCATAGACGGTTTTGGATAGGTGCTGCCATCTTCATATTTCAAAACATTGGATTGTACAATTTGAAGCATTAAAGCTTCTTCACGTGATTTGTCTTCAGGAATTACATTAAAAAAATAATCGCTGATCGGTTGATGGTTAACCGCAGAAATACCATTGTCATGTTTCAGTTCCTCAAATCTAAACCCTGAAGCTTTGATGAACATCTGTCCATCGTGGTTTTTTACAGATGTATTCCCACCAGGACCTTGAATCAAATCAGGGCGATTTAAAAATTCTGATGTCAATTGAATCAACTCTGCTGCTGTATCTGTCATTTTATTGGTTCTTAATTCCACTGAATATGGCATAAGTAACGATCAATTGAAGTATACCTTCATAATTATCTTTCCAATCGGTGTTGTATACCCCAATGTCTTCCAACTCAGGTATGCATCGGTCAGCTATATTTTCAATCGATTCTTTATTGATATTTCCTTTTAAAAACACCAATTGTCTACTTCCTTCATATTCATGATTCACAGTTAAATTGCCCGATTGTTTAAGCCTTTCAAGCAAATCATCCAAATAGAGTTCTTTTGGGAAAGACATTTTTAAACAAATAACAGGTTCAACATCCTGATCGATTGGGTTCAATTCATTCTCTGAATAAAAATTGGCGATGATGTCTGCATTTTCTGCTTGGGTCCTGATGTATTTTTGAGAATCCCCTTCTCTTTGTTTCAGTTGTTCAAGTACTTTTTCCGGAGAATAACCTCGTTTCATCACATCTCTTTTCACCTTCCACCACATTCTAAGATTTTCATCAGGCTCCATGAAAATCTTCAGGTCATAAATATTCGACTGATTATTTAAATAAAATGAATGAAGTCCTTCAAAAACAACTAGTTTATTCGTTCTTACAAATTTAGGTAATGTGAATTTCCCGGTGCTGTGATCATAATTCCTTCTTTGAATGGATTTACCGGATTTCAACACTTTTGCATGTTCCAAGTCTTCATGAATCTTATTGGCTTTGGGATCTAAATGGGTGAATGTGTTCCAATTTTCATTTCCTCTTTCCCACTTGTGCATGTCGTCTCCTCTTACAATACTGGTGTTGCGTTCTTCAAAAACATCTGAGAGTGCATTGCTGAGAGTTGATTTTCCACTGGCCGAATCTCCGCTGATACCAATTAAATAAGGTTGAGACAAAAATTTAGTTTGAATGTTATTGGAAATTCCGTTTTTGAATACCAAATAACCAATCAATCCTAAAGTTGTTTGCAAAAGCGTAAATGCAATGTTCAATGATTTAGAATCATAGAAATTTAACTCACTGTTATTAAATATATTAAAAGATGTTAGATAATCACTTTCTTTAATTAATCCGAAATATACGAAATATAGAAAACTGAGTAGAATAAAAACCAGTTTTTCTTTGATGTGTTGCTTAATGACGAAATATACCAATAGAGGAAGAATCCAATAGTACCAACCTTGCATGGGTGCAATCATCAATGTTAGAGCCAGGAATGTAAATGCCAGAAACAATATCAACTGATCGCGATTAACAAATTTGAAGCTCAAATAATAGAGAATGAGTACAAAATATACAGCGGGAATGAAATAAACTTTAAGATTTGCATTGAATTGATAATACAAATCAAAAATTTGAGTTTGAACCGGGTTGTTATAAACCATTGCGATCATGCCTTGGGAGTTGAGATATGGCAAATTGATCAGCAGTACAGAAATGAAAAGCAATAGCAGGGATTTTATGATCACCACCCAATTAGAATTGTTTTCTTTTATCAGGTAAAACAAATAGAAAGGCAATACCAATACCATATTGGTTTTGGCGCCAATGGCCAATCCGGCAAACACAAAAGCCAGCATACCCTTGTTTTTGAATAGAAAATAAAGTGAAACCATCATCAGGGCCATTGGAATTACATCCAATTGTCCATGAAAATAATTGATGTAGATCAACACAGGCGACAGCCAATACCAAACCAGCACTTGTCTGGTCTTGCCTTTTAGCCATCTTATCAAGACTATCAATATCACAAAATCAGCCGCCAACAGAGGCAATCGGTAAATGAAACTGTCGGCAATTGTAAATGCATCCACTGAGCCCGGAAAAAGTGGCCATAACATCATTCTGGGTAAAGTGAATATCCACAACATGAATGGTGGATATGGAAACGATTCTGGTTTGCCCACGTCGATGAAGTATTGGTAAGGGTCCTCGAAACCGGAGGCGATGAAATAATTTCCAAAAGGAGCAAATAGATCTTTCAAGTACCCTGAAGCAAACAAAAACGACAAGATGATTTTAAGCCCTAAGCCAGTCCAAAACAACCTCGATTTTGCCAGTGGTATTTTACTTTTTCCCCTTTTGTCTATGAACAGATTCATGTTATACGGTTGTTTCAGTTATTAAATATGATTTGATACCAATTGCTTCAGCACCCAAAATGTCTTTCTTTTCATTGTCTCCGATCATTATTACATTTTCTGCTTTTAACTTTAGTTTTTCTAACGCCAGTTCAAAGATGTATTTTCCGGGTTTTTCTATTCCTGATTCTTCAGAACTGACCAGATATTGAACATATTGATTCAATTCCATCTTGTTCCACTTCTTCAATTGTATAGAGGCTGTCAGATCGGTAACGATACAGACCTTTAAACCTAATTTTTTGGCATTCTCCAGGAAGGTTTTCGCTCCTGCTCTCCACTCCAAATGATCCATAAAAACCGACCAATAATGAGATTCCATTTGCAAAGCATAATCAGCATTGGTGAATTCGAATAAGGCTTCGTATTGTTTCTGAAAATAAAGCAATCTGGAATGTGAAGCTCCCTGCCCGTGTAAATCTTCATGCACTTTGTTTCTGGCGGTTTTCCAAGCTGAATCAAAAGCAGAATGCTCTATATTAAACTCTTTAAGGGCTATGGTTTTGCAATGATCGTAGGCTGCATGATGTGGAGGATCATATTCATACAAAGTATTGTCTAAATCCAGCAATATGCCCTTGATGTGGTTCAAATCAATTTCACTCCAATTCGATACTACCATAAATCAGGTCTTTTTGTGCAAACAGCGTCTATTTTCATGCCTTCGAGTTGTTTTTTAAATTCCGGGATTCGTTCCAGAGGATGCCCCTGCAATTCAGGTGAAACCAAACAAAACTTAAAATGCTGTGATAAGATTTCATAGTTTTCCTTATTAAGCGGCAAATCATTGAAACAATCGACCCACAGCCAATCAACTTTACCGGCAAATTTCATTACAAAATCAATTGGTTCATATTCAGAAAAACGAATGGCAATTTTCTTGATGCCTTTTTTCATGTATTTGATCAAAAATGGCAAAGACAGGTCAAGAAAAAAATAGTCTTCAATTCCATACTTATCCATCAATTCGATCAATCGCTCTTCCATTCCTTCTGATTTTGTATTCAGAATGATCAATGAGTGTTTATAGTTCTTGAGATAATCTTCAAAGTCTTCACCATCTACAAAAGCATCATGATGGATGATGATTTTATTGATCAATGGTCTGAGATCCAATTCAACACCTTGTTCTTTCGGAACATTCTTTAATTGATCTATGGTGTTGATTCTATGAGCTATTTTTAACATGGTTTTACTCTTCCAGTTTATTTACGATTCTTTTCAATTTCACTTTATAATCAAGGTTCTTCATGGCAAAATCTCTCATTTGTTCAGAAACATTTGCTTTGTCGATTTGATCGTACCATTTGATGACTTCTTCAAAGTCGATTGGTTGATCATTGCCAGCTAACTCAAGACACATGTTTTTAAGTTCCGATCTATCTGACAGATCAGGGTCTCTGTGGCCATAAATGAATGGTAAACCCCTTGCAAAATACTCTCTTGATTTTATGGTTGTTGTTTCTTTCAAGCCTTTGCGATGGACCGCCAGAGCACTTATACCTAAATTCATTTCTTCTACCAATCTGTCGATTTCTGTTTTATCAATGTACTCTCCTGTTATTACTTTATCATTGATTTTTAATCTATCGATCATTAGCTTTTCATTTTGCAAGTTTTTTCCATACAGATAGAATTTAATTTTTGCATTGCCTTTATAATTTGCAAGTCCTTCAAATACCCTGTCCAATCCATTAAAATCAGCATTGGTACTTGCACCTTTTAAAAACACCATTTTAAATTCTTCATCATCCGGAAACCCCTTTTTAAGATTGAAAGCTTGGGTGTTAACTGAATCCCCATTGATGATCTGTATATAAGAACTGCCACCAACTTTATTTTCATACTCGGCTATATTGGATGAGTTGCAAATGCCAAACAAGGCATTTTTTCTAATCTTTTTACCATAGTACATTTCTTGAAAAGCCGGCAAATAATAGAATTCTATTCGACTTAGGAGATTAGACAATTTTAATCTTAAAGGATGGTCTTTTGAATTCAGTTTAATTTCAAACAATTCAGCTGTAACGTGCTCAAAAAACACTTTGCTTCGATTGCTTCTGGTCCATTTAAACAAATTTCTGCTTGCACCCGGATAACGACAATAGATGAAATCGAAATGTGTTTGATCTTTGAAATATTGAAGAATGGCTTGATGATATATGGCCTTTTGACGCACTGATCTGAACCAGGCATTTGTAACCTTATCAACTTTTACAAATTCAATGTTTGTGTTTTCTGAATTTGAAACATCTTCGTTTGTGAAAAAAACACCTTTGCATTTTACACCTATTTCATTGAGGGCACTGATTTGATTCATGACCTTTGTTTGAACAGAACCGGCAACTTTACCTGCCGAAGTAAAAACATAAGCTATTTGAATCATCGAATTAATTTTAGGTTGATGGATTGCCATAAACGGGTGACAAGGTTATAATTCAAGGCACCATCTTTATAGGCTTTTTCCGCTTCTTGTTTCAAATTTGGCTGATCGATCTGATCCAAGGTCCAATCCTTTAATTGTGTATTCATCCAATGCTCAATAGGACTTTGGATACCCACTTTGAATGTTCTGGTCCTCAAAGATTCGTCCATCTTGTCTTTCATCGCATCCCTCAATATTTTTTTGGTGTAACCGGATCCAATCTTTGAATCAATAGGCAATCTGAATACATAAGACACCAGTCGCCAATCCATAAAAGGCATTCGGATCTCAACACTGTTGATCATACCTGCTCTGTCAAAATTCCTCAATAACGCAGGCAATGTGTGTTGAAAAAACTCATTGTAAACCATTCTTTCGCTTAATGGTTTTTTAGAAAAATCATAAGGTTTATCACTCAAGTTTGGCAAAACCGGAGGTAGATATTCACTGTTTTCGTTGTCTTTTCTTACAGCTTTTTTAAGTTTGTATCTAATAGAAGACTCTCTCAGTATTTTTTCTTCAAATTGGCGTTTGAATTTTTCATTGTTATCATTTCTTGCATCAGGATGATACATCTGCATCAAAACATCTTTGAACAATTCCGTGTTCTTTCGTGAACCATACCACAGTGCCTCATCATACAAACTATAAACCATGTCACGGTATCCATACAACATTTCATCGACACCATGTCCGTCCATGGACACCACGATACCGGCTTTTCGCATTCCTTCATAAACAGAAGAAAGTGAGGTTATAGGAGAATTTCCAATAAAGTCGGACAATCTTGTATCCCTTTCAATTCTTCCGGCTAGATCAGTGATCTGATTTTCAATATAAGTTATTTCTCCACCCGTATATTTAGCTGCAATTGCCGCATACTCTTTCTCATCTATTGGCATACCCGGAAACACCAATGTAAAGGCTTTTTGAGCATCTTTATTGGTTCTACCAAGGGTCTCAGTTTTTATGATGTTATATACGGTAGAATAAACTGCAGTTGAATCCAAACCACCACTTAAAGCTGTAGCTACAGGTACATCGCTGATCAATCTAAGTCTGCACGAATCTCTAAATAATTCATAAAACTTTTCTACTTGTTCTTCATAATTCAATGGCACTTCCGGATTGCAATCATTGATGTCCCACCATCTGTTCTGCGAGATTCGTTCATTCCTTTTTACGATCATAAAATGACCTGGTAATAGCTGAAACATCCCGTTGAAAATGGTGTGACCCATACCTTCCAAAGCATAAGGATCGGCAAGATTCAAGCTCAAGTTAAAGTCATTGATGCTACGGCTGTAATCGCTCAAATACTTAAATGCACCTGTCTCAGAGGCAAAAGCAAACCTTTTACCTTCTTCATAAATGTAATAAAGTGGTTTAATTCCAAATCGATCTCTGGCAAGAAATAATTCTTTGTTGAGTTCATCCCAAATAGCAAAAGCCCACATGCCATTGAACTTTTTCAGACACAAGGGCCCCCATTCCATATATGCAGCGAGAATGACTTCTGTATCTGAATCAGAAACAAAAGTATGTCCGATCTTTTTTAAATACTCTCTAATCTCTAAAAAATTGAAGATCTCTCCATTATACGTAATTTGAAACCTTCCCTCAGCATAAGACATTGGCTGTTTGCCGGTTTCTGTTAAATCAAGAATCGACAATCGCCTTTGACCCAAACCCAGCGAATCTTTGTCCAATAACCTATAGCCTGAAGCATCAGGACCTCTATGAGTCATTGAGTCGGTGAAGACTTGCAATGCATGCAAGTCAACAGCTTGTTTGTTTAAGTTATAAATGCCGGAAATTCCGCACATGATAGGATGTTGTATTTATGATTTTAAAAATATAGTGTGCAAAGTTCTATTGATTTTTGAATCTTAGCTCTTGAATTTCGTATGTTTGATTCAAAGGTTTAACACTGATCTCTGTTTGAATTTGATGGTATTCCAATAAATGTTTTTGCCAGATATTTATGAATTTTGCATTTACAGTTTCCAATAGATAGATGGATTGACCCGACTTTTGTAAATTCGAATAATCCAATGTATTAAAATAACTGTATGTTCCAGATAAAATAAGGTTCTTATCTCTAAAATCAGGCACTTTAAATGGATTTACATTTTCAAAATCATAATAAGGACCAACGACATAAAGATCTTTGGAATTGAGATTCAGAATTTCATTACATGGATTATAAGTCCAGAAAAGTCGATTAACATTCGATTTGGCAAAAATCAATGCATAAACAATAAAAATGCCCGATAGTAATATTTTTGAAATGCCAAGAAAAGGCTGCGATTCCGTTGACAAGTAAGAAAAGACAAATAAGAAAGCAAACATTGGCAATATCAATCGATATGGAACCGGTTTAAACATGATATTGATCACAATGATGAATAAACAAAGCAATGTAAATGTGATTAAAAATTTGATCGATTTTCGTTTGAACAATGTTAACCCTAAAAACAGAGTAAACAATACGGGTAAAGAAATTTTCTCATTTGATATGATCTTTAGAAAATAATCTTTGGTTTGACTGAGTCTGTACTTGATTCTGCTTTGACTGAAGATCTCATCGAATCCAAATTTAAATTCTTTGGAACCATAATCTATATGTGATGAATTTATGCAAGGATCAGATAAAAACCAGTTGCTGTACAATGGCATAGTGCGCTTGTAATACTCATTTGATTTGTATAATTCATAATCAAAAACTGAACCTTTGTATGTATTAAAATTCTTAAAACTTTCTTCTTTTTCTGTCAAAGAAAATTGATCCAATTTTATAAATGAAATGCCAATAATCAATACAATTCCGAGATCAAATGACAATTTTTTAATTCCGGATGCATTGAATTTAAGGTTGGCAAAAGATAGAATAAAAAACAAAAGCAATACAAAGCCAAAAGTATCCGGTCTGATGGCAATGCCCAACAGGAACAATATAAAATAAAAGTATCTGGACTTACCACTGGTGAAACTGAAACATACAATTGCTGACAAGCTGGCAAGGCAAGAAACAACAGTAAATTGCAGGTCAATATAAGATGGAATTTGATAGAAAAGTCCTATTGAAAGTAAGATAAGAAGTATTGATAAATTAACTTTCCCCAGTTTTTCCAGTATGATTTTTGTAACGAAAAGCCATGAAAAAAAGTTGATGACAAAGAAAACAATGGTATAAACTTCTATTTGTGGTAAGACCTTGTACAATCCGGAAATCATTAAAGAATAAGTTTTTGATGAAAAGA
>DASWYG010000303.1:0-5313 GCA_036405075.1 Bacteroidia bacterium
GGCCTCAATATGATATTTGCCGATAGTGGCAGAAATTACAGAACCATCAATGGCAGAAGAAAAGGCTCTTTGGCTTATTTGATGTACACATCCGGAAGCACTTGCCAACCCAAAGGTGTTAAAGTTGAGCATTCATCTTTAATCCATTACATCAATCATGCTATTCAGCACTATAGTTCTGATATGAGCAATCAATCAGGCAGTTTTCTTTTATTGCCTTTAACATTTGATGCCTCACTAACAGCCTTGTTTGTGCCTTTATTAACTGGTAAAAAGCTAATTATAGCAGAAACCTTAGGTGCAAGTGCATTCAATGATTCCAATTTCATCAAATATGCACCTTATGATTTTATAAAAATCACCCCTTTGCAGTTTGCCTGGTTGGAAAAACGATTCGAAGTCAATCAATCTGCTATTTGCAATAACATTATAGTGGGTGGTGAAGCATTGCATAAAAGACATTTTGAATTCCTGAGAGGTAAAAATCTGGACCTTTACATCATCAATGAATATGGCCCAACTGAAACAACTGTTGGTTGTATGAATTACAAATTTCATGTCGACGACAATGTATTGGATTCTCCTCATGGCATTCCGGTTGGATATGCTATTGCAGGAATGGATGTGAAAATTTTAAATGACAACTTGGAACCTGTAGCTCCCGGAAATATAGGTGAAATATACATTTCAGGACCTCAAGTAAGCAAAGGTTATTTAATGCGTCCGGAACTCAACGACCGTTTGTTTGTAACACTTGCAGATTCAAATGAACGTATGTTTAAAACCGGTGATCATGCTTTGTTGAATGACGATCATTCGGTGGTTTATATTGACCGCTCAGATTATCATGTTCAAATCAAAAACAAATGGGTTGATCCAGACTTGATTGAATGGGAATTGAGCAAACTCAAAGGCATCAAACAATGCAAAGTAACCATTAGAAATGTTGAAGGACAATACCACATTTTGGCCTACATCATACCAGATCAAAACGGATTGGACCATGAAGCCCTCAGACAACAATTAGGGTTAGAACTCCCTGAGAACATGATGCCAGAGAAATTCATCATTGTCAATGAATGGCCATACACCAGCAGCGGAAAACTCAATCGTCATGCTTTGCCCCTACCCGAATGTTGTCAATCCAAAACAAGATCGAACAGACGTATGCCCCAAACTGAAATTGAAAAACAGGTTGCAGTGGTTTGGAACCATGTACTCAATTTGGAACAATGTGATCTGGATACAGGTTTCTTTGAAATGGGTGGCAATCATCTACAGGCGGATCGTTTGGTGAAACTCTTAAAACGCCATTTCGGATACAATACCGACCTATCTACACTATACAAATGTTCAACCATCGCATGCCTCTCTTCTGAATTACAAAAAAGAAATTTAGAAGCCGGAACCATGCGAGCTTCACTCAAAGAAAAGAAAGCATCAACTCAAGCGATGCAATTGGTGAATTGAGAGGAAAGTGGAAAGGTTAAAGTTGAAAGCCCGCCAGGATAATCTGCCTCAGATGGAACAGGCCTGCCTGAATTCACCTTAGAGAAGGCGGGTGAAAAGGAAGAACACATTATTTTGCTTCCTAAGCGCCTTTGTGATAAATGGTGAGCGGTAATACAATCAGGCTCTGACTGTTGACACATTCAAAACACTTGGATCATAATCCAATCGCTTGTGCTTACCTCTTAAATGCGTGCAAAGTATTTGCTGAATGTCGCGGTTATGCGAAAATGGTTTAACACATGATTTCAAGTCTGTTAAACTGTGATCCTCTGCCTCTCCTTCAATGTATCCAAAACCCTTGTATTGGCCTCTCTCAATGCACACCACTGACATCTCACCGCCTTCTCTACCCTTGCCAATGATGAGAAAACTCTCCATGTGAAAACTGTGTTTTTTGATTGCAGACATAGCTCTTTCATTATAAGTTTCCGGCAATTCATCACCGGTACAAGCGCCATCGCACAGATGAAGATGTTTATTGAAACACGGTCCGGGCATGTTGTGTAAATTGCATTTCGACAAGCACAAACGGTAACGATCTACCATCGATTGAAGAATCTCTCGAGCAGAATGTACATTGTCTGCAGTGTTCATTGGCTCATCACCATCTTTTAGTTTTCGTACAGTCAAAGTGATATAACCTTTGTCATCGTATTCATTGAAAATACCAAAAAACGGAACTGCTCTTGATCGTTTTTGCTGCACATTGTAGATGGGCTTCAAACGTTTGATCTCATCCGATTCGAGTAGCAATGCCAACAATTCATTGCCGGTAACGGTGAATTTGATGTCGGCAATCTCTGCTTTCATCTGAATGCCCTTTGGACTCTCTTTACCGTTGATGGCAAAATGCTGCATCATTCGTTTTTTGATGTCTATAGCTTTTCCCACATAAATGATGTGACCATGTCGATTGTAAAAATAATAAACCCCGGTGCAATGATCCGGAATCTGTTGCACGGTTTCTTCTTTTAGCAATGGCGGATAAACCGTTTTGGCTGTTTCCTCGGCCAACCAATCTTTTTCAGGAATACCCTGCCTTTCAATGATGCGACTGAGTAAAATTGCAGTTGCTTCAGCATCTCCTAAAGCTCGGTGCCGGTCTTTGATGCGTATGTCAAGTGATTCGCAAAGATTACCCAAACTGTATGAGGGCAATCCTTTGAATGTGGAGCGGCTCAACCTAACGGTACAAAGTGTTTTGCGTTGATACATATAACCCAATTCACGGAAAGCATTTTTGATGAAGCCATAATCGAAGCGCACGTTGTGAGCAACAAATACAGCACCTTCGGTGAGTTCAACAATGTCTTTTGCAACAGCATAAAATGGGGGAGCATTGCGAACCATATCATCCGATATACCGGTGAGTCTTGTAATTTCAAGTGGAATTTTACATTCAGGGTTGATGAGGGTTGAGTATCGTTTAACGACATTTTCGCCATCGTGCAGGAGAATAGCGATCTCGGTTATTCTGTCTCTATCTGGTCGGGCACCGGTAGTTTCTATGTCGATAACGGCAAACATGAATGAGAGGGTAAAAATACGGCTAAAAAAATTAAAAAACGACCATGCTGATTTTGATAAAAAACAAGTGTACAGTGTTGAGTACAACTTAAAAAACTGTGCCAACAAAAGGATCGTGAAACTTTTTACACCTTACACGTTTATTTACGTTTATATCTGTTTAAAATTACTTCAAAATTCACCTTATCCGTCAACTTTGTACTGTTAATTTAATATAAGATATGAGTACATTAAGAAACCGGGTCATGCTGATAGGCCACCTGGGACAAGCGCCGGAGGTAAAGGAATTGGGAGGAGACAAGAAAGTGGCGAGATTCTCTATTGCGACCAATGACAATTACACGAATGAAAAAGGAGAAAAAATGACCGACACTCAATGGCACAATGCTGTTGCCTGGGGCAAGTTGGCTGACATTGCAGAAAAATTTCTTGACAAAGGAAAAGAAATTGCAATAGAAGGAAAATTGGTGACTCGTAATTACACCGACAAAGAAAATGTCAAACGCTATGTTACAGAAGTAGTGGTCAATGAAATACTGATGATCTCAGGTAAAAAAGAATAAACCTCCTATTAAATGAAAACTTGAAGGTATGTTCATTTATGTTTTATTCTTCTCTATTTCCCCATATAGTCTGAATCAAACCTGAACTCAGTTGCTATGCGATTACTGCAAGTGACTTGCGCTTGCATGCGTACCGGAATCCGGGTGGCTTTGACTTTAATAGCCCCCGGGTCTCCGTTGCGATGAAAATAATTTTATTAATATTGCTATTTTTGTCTCGTAAGCATTTTCATGAAGTACTTATTACTTGCCATTTTATCTTTGCTATTACTTTTCAGTTGTAAAAAACTGAAATACGGTTATGAGGACACTCAATTCAGAAATCAATTTGTTGGCACCTATTCCATAGACAGCATTTTTAACCTGCAGCCTAAATCCAATCCTAACAGCATTTCCAGCGATTCCATCTTCACGGCAATATCCCTTCCCAATGATTATATTGAAATCCTGCCAACTGAAGATCAGATAGAAAAAAATGTGGTTTGTAAAGGCAAATTTTTGGATTCAACTTTCTTGTTCGAATTGCAAGGAATTAAAACCAAAGGATATGAACGATTAAATTTTAGTTATTGTAAAACCTGCAGTTACTCTATTGTATTCGATACATACTTTATGGGTGATCGATACATTGTGTCTGAATCCAACAACAGACTGATTATAGAAACTCGTAACAGCCCAAACAGTGCCCGCTTTTACAAAAGGATCTATTTAACCAAAAGATAATTGAGAATCTCTGAAATTTTCATGAAACATCTGAACGTTTGTAACATAAAAATACAAACATTACGTTACATGCCATTGTAGAAATTATTCAAATTTAAAAAATCGTTTCTACTACTAAAACTTAAAGTTTCTGTTAAATATAACATTTAAAAACCATACTATTTTTGTTGAAATTTAAACCATTATGAACAAGATAGTCTTTATTTCGACTTTCAACTGAAAACCAAAACTATCTATATCTCGAATAAATGAAAAAATACATTTTAATCTTAAGCATCATTTTCTGTTCAAACATCATCCATGCTGAGAATATCAGTGGACTCGATTGCACAGAACATGCTGTTTTCTATGCAACTGACAAAACGATTTTTGCACTTAGCCATGACAACAAAAAACTTCAAAAGAAGAACCTTTCTGAAGATTCTGTTTTCAAACTTACACTGAATGCCTTAGCAAGGAATTACGGAGGAAATTCCAATCAAGCTTCCAATTCTAAGCATCTGGAAAATTTCAATATCATTAATCTAACTTGTTTTAAAAATCAAATATTGGTTTGTGTAGGATTTAACCTCCTCAATCAATTGGAGAACAACAGTTACAAATATGGCCTGATTGCTCTTAACCATCAATTTAAAGTGATCAACTATTATTCTTTTTCAAATGATACAGCTGTCGATTATCTCGGCATTTTGCCTTATTTCCCATTGGAATTCAAAGACAGCAATACCTTCTATACTCAATATTATAAAAATGGTAAAAAAGTTGGCGATTTCAAATTGAACAAAAAAAACCACAGAATTACCAAAGGCACTTTCAATCAATCTTTATATCTGCCAACAGACAGCATCAAATTCAATTTTTCTGTTATGCAGAACACCTTTGTCAGTCCTGCGCTATTCATACCCATGCACTCTAAGAATGACTTTTTTTACCTCTATCCTTATCCCATTCTTTTTAATTCAAAGGATTTTAAATCCTATCATGATTA
>DASWYG010000304.1:0-5717 GCA_036405075.1 Bacteroidia bacterium
GTTTAGAGGAACTTGAAAAAAGAAAAAAGCTGAGGTATTTCTTCTTTGACATCAATTGTAAAACCGTTACCAACTATAATCAGACCTATAATGCCAATGGATCCAATTCAGCTTCTACATCTGATGCGTATCGATACACTCTGGAGATCGTTCAATACGATGGCAACGACCTGACGCCTGAGATCATCACTGAATTGGACATACGAAAAGACCATTATGATTTGAAACACATTCCACTCGGAAGCATCGATAAGGCAAGTGATTGGTTAAACCCATTGACACTCACTTTCTACCTTCATCAATACCTGAACAATGATACCCTTACAAAAGATGATGAAAAGATTAATCCATGTGTGATCGATGTATCTGACACCATATACATCAGTTCCATTCTCAACAATGAAAATGTGAGTCAAGAAGTAGGTTTAAATCTAAAAGAATCCAAATTCAAATCTCAGGTCAGCTTTTTTGAACACAGTCACATCAAGCTCGAACATTATGTTTTTGCAGAAACAGCATTAAAATTGATCAAAAACAATCAAAGTTTTTATTTCTATTATTACCACCCCGGCAGTCGGTATTTTTACATCATAGACGGCAAAGATTTCAAAGTCATTTATTTTGTGACATTAAAATATGGGCAACCCACGGCACAATACAGATCGGCTATTAAGAACTGTTCGGAATTCAGGAAGAAATGTAAGGGTTAAAACATCTCCATCACCATTTCTCTGTTCAACACTGCGCCAGCCATAGTGCCCATTGCCACTGCTCCTGAAACTGTGCGCATTCTTGTTGTGTTATCGCCGCAAGCGTATATGCCTTCAATTGTGGTTTTTTGCATCATATCCACTTTGATGTATCCATCTTCAGTTATCTCACAACCCAACTCTTGGGGCAATTGACTGTGCTGTTCAAAAGCACAACGCGTATAAATAGCTTTCAATTCGGCTACACTCCCATCTTTGAACACAATATGCCTCAATTGGCCGTTTTCGTGCTCCAGGCGATCGATTTCCTTCTCAACTATGTCTATTTGCTTGCTTTTTAGTTTAGAGAGCTGATCGGGCTTTAAATCCACTTTTCCATTCGTAAACAATGTTAAGTCTTTGGTCCAATGACTGATCAATGCCGAAAATTCGTATCCATACTCCCCATTGCCCAAAATGCCTGTCTTTTGATTTCTAACCTCGTAACCATGGCAATAAGGGCAATGTATCACCGATTTCCCCCAACTTTCTGCCATTCCCGGTATATTCGGCATAATGTCCTTGACACCGGTTGCAAATACCAATTTTTGAGCATTGAAATACCTGCCATCCTCTGTTTCAATTTCAAAACCATTGTCGATTTGCCTGGCTTTTATTGCCAATCCATTGTGAAAATGAACCGTTTCATATTGCTCTACTTGTTGACGTGCCAATGCCGAAATCTCAGCAGGTGTTTTGCCATCATGCGTAATAAAATTGTGCGAATGAGGTGTCATACGGTTGCAAGGCTTACCACTGTCTATGACCAAAACCTTCCTTAATGATCTGCCCAGTGTCATTGCAGCCGAAAGGCCGGCATAACTGCCACCTATGATGATGACTTCGAAATTGTTAGAATCCATATTTTTGTTTGTTAAGAATTTAATTGCATTATCGGGGATGACGAAAGTAAAAAAAGCACTCGCACTCCTACTGATAAAGGTTTTTCGATTCACTTATTTTTAGAAATATAAGCCAATGCTTTGTCTACAAAAGGCACACCCACAAAAACGATCCAAGGAACCAGACACATGGTCAATATCGCTGTTCTTACATAGAGAGGCAAAGTGGACAATTGTTCTCCAAACACGAACAAAAACAGAGTGATGGATGGGTAAATGACCACCCATATTTTTAATGAGGCAAGAAGTTTGCCTTTGATTTTTGCATTCATAAAATAAAATATACAGATGCAAAAGTAAATGCTCTTATAGAATACCTTATAGGATTAAATTAAAATTGAATGGCACTTATGCAAAGTGCTTGCGGTATGCTTCAGGAGTGTATCCGGTTTGTTTCTTAAAAAAGCGAATGAAATACGAAACATCTTCATAGCCCAAGTCATCGGCAATCGTACTGATTTGATCACTGCCAGCCAACAAACGCCTTTTGGATTCAAGCATGATTTGGGCATTGATGGCCTCAGAACAGGTTTTGCCTATGGTAGATTTGATGATGGCATTTAATTGATAAGTTGACAGATTCATCATTTCAGCATATTCACTAACTTGCTTGTGCTTGTAAACATGTTTTTCCAAGTGTTCCATGAATTCTTCCAAGCGCTCATGTGCATACAGTTGATGGCCTTCCGTTTCAGATTCATTCTTTCGGTTTCTGAGTAGTTCTATGAAAAAGATACTCAAACTGGATTTGATTACTTCAAGATATCCTTCTTGTCTCTCGTTGAATTCTATTTGCATTTGCTTCAAGACATTCAACAAACGATTGAAACGATCATCGTTAACACAACACAAATTCTTGTTACTGGCCCTTCTCAACAATCGGTGTGATTCTTTGTTGAGCGGGTAATAAAATTCGGCACTGAATTGCATCAGATAACCACTGCTGCCGGATTCGAGGGTCAAACTATGTACCTGACCCGGTCGCATAATGAACACAGAATGTCGGTTCAATTCATAAGGCACAAAATCGATGACATGAGATCCTTTTGCCTTATCGAGCACCAAAACAAGGTAATGGCTGTGGCCGTGCAATGCCTGCACCATATCATTGTCATTGATAAGACCGGATATTTCACGAATGCTGAAGACGCCTGAATATCCGGCTTCAAAAGCACCAGTTGTGATATGTTTAATGGGAATTTTAGGCAAAATGGCTTGGACAAATGTAAAAGACTTATTTGAATTATTGAGTCATCAAATATCTATAACGATATTGGGATTGATGGCTAACAAATGGTCTATAAAAGCTTGTTTGTCTTCTATTGAAACAATGATTTCCTGCTCCGGGAATCGGCCTTGAATGGAGAGATAACCGGGAGGAGAAGATTGGTTAAAATGATGTTGACCATGCTTTAATCTCGCGGCCTTTCTATTTGAAATCTTATCAATTGATCCAATAGGTATAGAATCGATTGGCACCAAACTTATGTAGGTATTGAGATAAAGACCATTGATGCTTGAATAACGGAAACGATTGAAACAATAATAAGCTAAAATCAACATGATTGCTCCAATTGCAATTGTGACAATGGTGTTTGTATCAATGTTCCATCCCAAGTGATATTTAAATATCAGCAGCAATGCCATTCCAATAGCCGCAAAAAAGGCCATCAGCATGACCAAAAAAATGGTCGATGAATCCAATTTGGATTTATAGGTCTTATCTGTCATTGATTGATGCTTTCGAATTTATCACAAAAATCATCAAATGAAAAATTAGAAGTAAATTCATTCAATGATCAATTACATGCAATCTGTTTGAAACCATACCTGGTAGCTTTGTATTTATCGATAGCAATAAGCAACAGATTTATTCTTCAAAAAAACGGGGCCATAAGACAAATGACCATCTTGTTCAGGTCAGCTAAACAGACAAAACAGAAACCCAATGATCGTTACATAGAATCATTGGATTTAAAAGCCGCATAAAAACTGCATAAAACAATAGAAATATTAACTTAACTTTGCTTATCCAGTGGTTTAAAATTGGGGAGTATTATATATACTAAGCCCTAAACATTAATTTAAAAGACAGCAATAATGAGAAGTATTAAACTTGAATCCGTTATTATAAAAAGGGGTGTCATGGCAATTTTAATCACCTTTTTAGTTATGCTTTCATGCAATGATAGGAATGCTGACAGGAAGAAGTCTTTAGAATCAATTCCACAAAGAGACAGCATTAAAAACTGCATTTGTGACAAGAATTTGTTAGACAAAATCAACAATTACATTGATAGCACCTATGTTGAAGAAAAATATAAGGCAAGGTATAATGAAAAGTTGATGTATCTTGTGTATTTCAAGCAATCAAATAATGATACTTTAGTTGAAATTGAACCGGCTTTTGAAATCCCAACCATCATTGATTTATCAACTAAAGAAGAATTGAACCATTTCAAAGGATATTTTAAGTTAAGGGATAAAATTATTTTCGTATTTGATGCATTTAAAAACACCGATTATACAAGAAGATTTTATAACAATGAATGTTTAACAAATGATTCAACATGCGATAAATATTCCCGTCCACTACATGTATATATAGAGGTATATCCGTATAGAAGTGTAAAATACAAAATCAAGAACAATCAATTGATTTTGAAAGGTTATTTACCAAACCATTAGTTTAGATCTTTTTATCAATGCAATTAGGTCACAAGTGTGGAGATACAAGTGTATCATGAAATTCTGTTAAAAACATCGATTGAAATAAAATGAAAACTTCTACTTTTGATTCTTGCTCAAAGAGGCGAGCATACACAACCATTCCTAAATCCCATTCCAAGCAATCATCATTCTTGAAATTTGATTGACCTGAATACTTCAATATTAATGACCTTATTTTTTCTTCAGGTCTTATTCTGGATTTTCTTTCTTCCATTTTTCAAGATCATCTAACCAGGGCTTATTGTATAAATTCCAAAAATCATTTGAAACGGACTGAACAAAAGAGCAATTTACCATGAATAGGTTTTACAGACAATTTAAAGTGGGGCATTTACACAGTTAAACTTATTATTAGAGTTGCTGCTAATATAAATAACACTCAATTTTGTTTTTCTTCATTAATCTTTTCAACCACCGAATGTCCTTTTTAGTTAGTTTGTTTTTTATAAATTTGTCATCTTCATTAATTGGTAACATCACATTGATGTTTTCTAAATGCTCCAGTTTTAATATTCCTTTTATAAATATTCTGAATTCTTTCGAATACAATGGTGAATAGCTAATACCTATCATTCTTAACTTCGGAAGCTTCAATAATTGCAAAGGAAAATTAGATGTCATCACATCCCCAAAACTAATTGTTTCTAAATTGTATAATTGAAATGTTTGTGGTAAAGTACTATTGGTCAATGGTCCACTATACTCAATATTTTTGAGTCTTTTAAGGCAATTAAAAGAATCCGGGAGAATAACAGCCTTAATAGAACCAATGTATAAGACTTCTAAATTCCTAAACATACAAATACTGTCAGACAATTTGATAACTTCAAATTGAGGATTTTTATAACAATCGTCAATCTTAACGAACAAAGACTTAATTTTAAGTATGCTATCTATTTGATAAGTACATTTAAAAACATAAATATTGTTGTATCCATTAGAATCTTTATTGCTAACAGAATCATCATTTGCTATATTTTGACCAAAAGCTACGGATAAATTTGATATTGTTAATAAAACTATAATAAAGTATTTCATTTTGTAAATATTTATCGCTCTTCTCCAGACTTTATTTTTAACCTTCTTTTTAAATACCTCTCCGATACTTTATAATACTCATGATTATAACCCAAAGAATCATTGCTAAAAATTACTAATTTCCTTTTATCGATTGCACATAACTTATAACTGTATTCAAATCCATTAGTGAAACCGAAAATCGACCTGTAGCTTGAGCTAATTTTTAATCTATAATCAAATGAATCATTCAAAACAATTTTATTTGAATATGCATAACCGTATTCCTTTATTCCCATAGACAAAAATTCAGCATAAA